>NZ_CAMPFU010000002.1:922500-1031368 GCF_946848805.1 Deinococcus sp. Marseille-Q6407 | reverse complement strand
CAGCGACCTTTTTTTTCCAACTCCGGGAGCACCTGTTCCCGCCAGGATGCAATCCGAAGTTCGTTCCGCTCAGCAGCCCGCCCATCTGGCATCTGTGGGCTGAACCCCAACTTTCGTAGGATTTTACGGACGTGATCATGGTGGTACCACACCTCGAAGTGCCGCCCGATCAGCTCTGCCACGCGTTTTGTCGTCCAAGTTTCGTCAGGAAACCCATGCTGCAGAGCACCCTCCCGCAGGAGGGTGCGAAGCTGGTCGTGCTGAGACTCAGTCAGCCGAGCAGGACGACCAGAGCTGACCGTCGCTTGCAAGCTTCCCTTCTTTCTGAGCCGAGCACTCCAAGAAGTCACCGTGAGCACGGAGACGCCGAAGTGAGCAGCAATTTCGCGGTGTGTGTGGCTGCCTTGCTGCAGCCACTCGGTAGCAGCCAGACGCCGCTCCTCAAGTTGGGCACGAGAATATTGGTTCGGTTGCCATTCCACGGTCCCTAGAGTTTAGCAGCGCATACTTACGCCGTTATCAATAGTACGGCGGCGGTTGCGGCGGCCTTCATGGAGCGATTTGATTTTCATGATGCCGTTATCCGCGTCGTGCTTTTGGAAGGCCGGCCGGAAGACGCCTGCCGGATTGAACTGAATTGCCGCGAGGCCGCGTCGGGCGAATGGCTCGGCCTCCGCCTTCGCGTTGAGCAGCTGGGGGCTTTCCGCAAATCACCTCGCCGAGAGCCTGGGTCTGAAGCCGACCGATACCGCCGTAGATGGTGAGATTTGTTGGGAAGGAAAGCTTGAGTTTGAGAGCTAAAGCTTGTGCGCTGGTCTCTCAAGCCACATGGCTAACGCTTTTCTCGCTGCGGTTTATCCTGTTCTGTATCTCCTTTTCACTCAGCTCTTTAGGGTCCATCATGCCCTCGCCTCGCTGCTGGCGAGTGCAAACAGGGACTTTCAGGCGGCAAGCTGTAGCCTGCTCGGCACCTGCTGATACGGAGTCGGTCAGAGGTGCTGAGGGTGGCACCGGCTCTGATGGCGGCCGCAGCAGAGAAAGCCGAGGAGAAGGAAACGCAGCCGTAGCGGCGTGGCTGGCCGGCATTCTGTTCATACAGACGGGAGAATGGGGTGTTAGGGTGGCCCATGCAACAAGCGTCACGTGAAGGACGTAGTGGTGGGCTCTCGGCCCTGTTCAAGGTGGTGATGGCCCTGCTGCTGGTAGGCTTTCTGGCAGGGCTGGCCCTGCTGTGGCAGTACGGCCCACGCTTTGGGCTTTATTTGGTGCCGCCCACGCCTGCAGCCTATGCGGACACGGCCCTGAGCATGATGAATAATGGCTACTATGCTACGGGCGAGAAATGGCGTAAGGCACGTGCGGATGCTGTTGCAGCCACCCGGGAAGCCCCCAACTACGCAGCTATTTTCCCTGCGCTGCGGGAAGCGCTGGCAGTAGCTGGTGGCCCACACTCCAAACTGCTGGATGAAGGCCAAAGCCTCTCCGAGCGCATGGGGCCGCTGCAAAGTCCTGCCCTTGAAACCTCGGGTGGAATGACTATGGTGAAGGTGCCCGCAGTGGTGGCAGATGAAGTTGAGGTTCTGCAAAATTACGCGGATACGTTGGCTCAGGGATTGGTGAATGCCAAGGCTGCGACCAGCTGCGGCTGGATCATTGATCTACGGAACAATACGGGCGGCAACATGGAACCCATGCTGGCGGGGCTGAGCCCGCTGCTGGGCAATGGCCGCGTCGGTGGATTTGTGGATAATCAGGGCAATGCGACCGAGCTGTCTCTTCAAGACGGCGCAGTGCAACTCGGCGGCAGCTCAACGTTCAAAACGCCGCACTACCAAGAGGTCACTGGGCCGATTGCTGTGCTTCAGGATGGGCGGACGGCATCTTCTGGTGAGGTCGCGCTGCTGGCGTTTTATGGGCGCAGCAACACTCGCACATTCGGTGCGCCCAGTGCCGGGCTGTCGTCGGCCAATCAGGTTCGTAAGCTGTATGGTGGCACGGAAATGCTGGTGACCGTGGCACTGGACACGGACGCTGCGGGCAAGGTGTACGGCAATGTGCTTGAGCCGCAGCAGCCCACCGATCCCCAAGCAGCGCCGGAAGCGGCGCGTGCGTGGTTGATGGAGCAGTGTCACTAACCTGAGGCCGCAATCCTACGCGGTATTCGCCTGGCATGCCACAATCCTTTCATGACCAAAACCAAGCTGACCTATGTCACCGACACCTACTACATCTGGTATTGAGGCTTCAGCGAGGCGCTGCGGGGCTTTGCGTTGCGGTCCAGAACGCGGACCTTATCCATCTGGAAGTGCTGCCTGGTGGCCTGCTGGTCGGGGACCGGGTGCAGCCGGTCGGCGATAAACCCCGCCTGCTGGAATCGGCGGCGCGAGTAACAGAGATCATGGGCGTCCCTACCGGCGAGAGCTTTCGCCGGGCAGCCCCTTCTGAGGTCATTTCATATCAGTCGCGGAATACGCTGCTGGGGAACTGCACCAGGCTCTCGTTGCCGTCCCGACCCACGGCGGCCACGCCGAAGTAGTAGTTGTCCACCACCAGGCCGGTCATGGTGTATTCGTTGGTGCCGGCCGGCACCCAGACCGAGTGGCTCCACTGCGGCTCGGTGGTCAGGCGGTAGTAGATCTTGTGGCCCAGCAGGTTACGGCTGGGAGTGGGTTTCCAGCGCAGTTTGACAGCTGGCTGCACACCGCCGCCTAGGGCCACCTCGGTCGGTGCCGGGGGCGCCCAGCCCAGCGAGGCCAGCGCCGCCACGTTGGCGCCGGTCAGGCGGGCCGCGTAATCGAAATTCACGCCTTCAATCACGTCACCGTACTGGATCCCATTCTCGGTGCGGATGTCCTGGTGCTGACGGTTGTAGTTCTCGTTGGTTTCCATCACGCGCACGGCGGGAAAGCCAGCGTCGTTGAAAGGAGTGTGATGCCCGCCGCGTCCGAAACGGTCCAGGCGGTAGACCAGCATGGGGTTCAGCTGCGGCAGATAAGTCTGGGCGGTGCGGTGGATGTAGCGGGCCAGCTGCCGGCTGGGACCGTCCACCTCGCCGCCATAAAAGCGCCGCCGCTGTAGCGTCTGTCTGCTCATCGGCGCCCTGAAAGTAAGGCTCCGAGAAGATCCGGAAGCTCTGGTTGTCAATGACGCCGTTGACGCCTTCAATGTTGCCGATCATGTCGTTGTTCAGCACACCGATGATATTCCAGCCTTCTTCCTTGGCTTTCTTGGCCAGGAAGGTGCCCCCGTAAAGGTTCTGTTCTTCACCGCTCAGTCCTGCAAAGAGAATGGAGTTGGCAAAACGGTACTGGCTGAGGACCCTTGCCGCCTCAATGGTGCCCGACAGGCCGCTGGCATTGTCATTGGCGCCGGGGCTGACCAAGGTGGAGTTCATCACGTCCGAGACCCGGCTATCGATATCGCCGGACATGATGACATAGTCGTTGGGCCGATCGGTGCCGCGCAGCACGGCATAAACGTTGGTGACATAAGTGTCGCGGTCAATCCGCTCGCTGCCGGCCGGCACCAGCGTCCGCTGCTCGTAAATTTCAAGGCAGCCCCCACACTGCTGGCTGATTTTCTCGAATTCGCCTTTCATCCAGCGGGTGGCGGCACCTATGCCCTGCGTCTCTGAGGCCGTATCCGACATGGTGTGGCGGGTGCCAAAGCCGACCAGAGTGCGAATATCCTGTTCAATCCGGCCTGCCTGAGGAGCGGCGGCCAGCTGCATGACTCTGGGATCAAAAGCCGGCGCCGGCGCACGGAGCCGCGTCTGGACCGTGCCCTGCTGAGGCGTACGTTGCGGCCGTTCGTTGGCTGCAGACTGCGCTGGCTGACCGGAAGTCACAGCGGCAGGTGCAGCTGCTGGAGCCGTCACTGGCTGAGCCCCACCATCGGTAGCAGCCCGAGCCTGGGTCAGCAAAGCAAAGCTCATAAAGGCCAGCAACAGACTTGTTTTTTTGAACATAAGCTAAATTAGCGCTTTTTAAGATTGAGAAGCATGTTATGAAATAAGGGTTAAAATACAAGGTTTTTTACTTGTGAGATGCTTAGACTGCGCTACGAAGCTTCCGAGAGTCTGTCATTTGCTCTCGCTCTGCCGCTCCCGGATGGCCTCCAGAGCCGCGCCTACGTGAATAGTGTGGTTCATGTCGTGTTTCTGGAAGACCAGAATGCCCTGAGGATCAATCACGAACGAAGCGCGGCCGGCCACCCCGAGCAGGCCGGTCAGGCCGCCCAGCACGCCATAAGCCCGGCAGATGGTCTTGTCGGCGTCGGGCAGCAGGGGATAGGACAGCCCGCATTTCTCGCGGAAAGCGGCCTGCCCGCTGGGGGCGTCGGTGCTGATGCCAATGACCTGGGCATTCAGCGCCGTGAACTGCGGCAGGAACTGCTCGAATTTCTGGGCCTCGATCGAGCAGCCGTAGCTGTTGGCCTTGGGATAGAAGTACAGCACCACCCACCGCCCGCGCAGGTCGTGCAGCGTCACCGTCTGGCCGTCGTCGCTGACGCCGCTGAAATCGGGGGCCGGCTGGCCGGTCTGAGGTTTCATGGCCCCAGCCTAGCGGGTCAGGGAGAAGAAACCGGCAGGGCCGGGCTGGCCCGGAATTCTGCCGGCTTTTCGTGTGGGCGGAAGAATCGTTAAAGCAGGTTGCCGCTGCGGCCGAACACTTCCCAGATTTCCAGTTCGTTGCGGCCGGCCAGGGTGCCTTCCGGCAGGGTACGCCCGCCCTTGTGACCTTCTTTGAAGCTGGGGCTCTGCCGCCACGCTTCGAACGCCTCGCGGCTTTCCCAGTAGGTCAGCACGGTATAGGGCTGGCCCGGCGCGGTGGGGCGCAGCAGATGGGTGGCGAGGAACCCAGGCCGCTCTTCCACCTGACCGGGGCGGTTCAGAAAGCGCTCCTCGAATGCCCCGGCGTGCTCGGGGTTGACCGGAATGCGGTTGGCAACGGCAATCATTACAGGTCCTGCCAGACCGTGTCGCAGCGGTGCAGGCTGCGGAAATCGTCGGTCGTGTCCACGCCCTGTGGCTGGAAGGTGGCGACCGGAGCGCCACTGCGTTTCAGGCCGGGCCACTGCGGCAGGCCGGCGCCGTTGGGGTTGCCTGTCTTGGCGAAGTTGGCCCAGTAGGTGCGCATGGCGAGGGCCTGCTGGGCCTGCTGCGGCGTAAATTTGGCCGGGTCGCCCAGGCTGGCCGGAGCGTCAAAGATGCTGGGCAGTTCGGCGGCGTGGTAGGCCCCGTAGCTGGGAATTCCGGCGGTGGTGGGCACACTGATCGGTGCGCTGCGGTCGCGGAATTCGTAAGCGTAGACGGGCGCGCCGGCGCTGAGGTCACGGGCCAGATCGTTGGTGGGGCAGGCGAACACGCTATCGGTGGCCGCTGCCGCTGCAGACAGCGTGCGGGTGCCGGAGGCGCCCACCGGATAACTACTCAGCACCCGCAGCGCGCGGCCCCGGTTCAGTGCCAGGTTGAGCCCCAGGTACTCACGGGAGGAAAGGTCGCGGCGGGGGTCCCCCACCAGGGCGGCGAAGATGCGGGCTTCGTCCAGGTTGCTGCCGATCAGGACCGGCACCCGCTGCTGCTCACCGGCCGCAAAAACCCGGGCCGGGTCGCGTGGCAGGGTGGCGTCGCCAAACAGCGGGGGGAAGGGCACCAGACCTGGCAGCAGGCCCTCCGGCTGGGCGCGGGCCAGCCGCTCGGCCGGCAGGGCCCGCAGGCAGGCGGCGTCGTTGACGTCACAGCCCAGGGCCTGGGTCACCCGCTGGCTGTTGGCCACTGCCTCGGTGCGGGACACCGTGATGCCCTGCGCAGTGCAGGGGCCGCTCTGGATGATGGCCTTGTCGAAGAGGCCACGCGCTTCTGGAGCCACCAGCTGCTGGCAGATGCTCATGCCGCCGGCCGACTCGCCAAAGACAGTCACGTTGCGGGCGTCTCCACCAAATGCGGCGATGTTCTGCCGCACCCACTTCAGCGCCAGTTGCTGGTCCAGCAGACCATAGTTGCCTACGCGGCCACTGCCGTCATTCAGGCTTTCGGCGGCCAGGAAGCCCAGAGCGCCCAAGCGGTAGTTCAGGCTGACCGCCACCACATTCTGCTCACGTGCCAGTCGGCTGAGGTCATAGTCGCTGCCTGCGCCGTTCTGATAGCTGCCGCCGTGAATCCAGACCATGACCGGCAGCGGGCGGGCAGCCTGCGCCGTGCCTGCAGGGGCATACACGTTCAGCGTCAGGCAATCCTCGGCGCCGCGGGTGCGTTCAGGCTGTCCGGGATAAGACACCGTCTGGAGGCAGGCCGGGCCCGCAGCCGTGGCGACCCGGTTTTCCTCCCAGCGGGGCAGCGCTTTCGGGGCCCGCCAGCGTTGCTCGCCCACCGGCGGCTGCGCGTAGGGCAGGCCCATCCAGCGCTGCACGCCGCTCTGTGTGAAGCCGGTCACCGGGCCGGCCGGAGCGTCAACGCGGGTGGCCGGGTCCGGGGTTGGGCGGGCCGCAGCACTCTGGGGCGCGCCGCCCTGGGCCGCAGCGGCATTCTGCCGGACCGTGTCCTGGGATGTCGCCGGAGACATCGCAGGCTGAACAGCACCACTCTGAACAGCACCACTCTGAGCAGTGCCACTCTGGGCGGTGGCGGCTCCCAGCGAGAGCAGGGCGGTGGCGGCAGACAGCAGGGCAAGTCGTTTCATAGGGTCCTCCAGAAAGGGGGGAAAAGGGAAAGGGACGAGCGAAGAAAGCGGCAGATGGAAAGGGAAGAAAGAGAGGAGAGAGGGCTGAGTCAGGCTGACCAGAACTCGCCCAGTTCGGCAGCCAGGCGTTCGCCCTGTGCGGCACCCGCCCGAGCGGTGGCGGTGCGGGTGGCCGCCGAGAGCAGGTCAGGCCCAATAGCCTCGGCCGAGGCCTGATCCGGAGCCACCACCCGCACCGCTGCGCCGCCGGCTTCCAGGGCCTGCACTTCGGCCTGCAGAGAGGGCAGGTTGCCCAGCGGCATCAGCGCCACCACCAGCACCCGGCCGGCTCCGGCGGCCAGATCGGCGTTGGCGCCCGAGCGCACGCCGCCGTCCATATAGCGCCGGCCCTGAATGGCGACCGGCGCCCAGACCCCCGGCACCGCGCAGCTGGCCGCCACCGCCTGAAGCAGCGGCACGCCCGAGTCGCGGGTAAAGACGCGGGCCTCACCACTTTCGGCGTCAACCGCGGTCAGCTGCAACTGGCCCTGCGGCCACTCGCTCACCGGTAGGTCAAAGCGGGCGCTGAGCTGCGCTTCGGTTTCCGGTTCCAGGCCGCGTTCCAGCGCCCACTGACCGATGCGGCGGCGAATATTCAGCGGGTCGGGGCCGGCCTCGCGCACCAGCGCCTGAAACGCCCGGGCAAAGTCCAGCCCGGCGCCGGGCACGGCAGGCTGGCGCGGCGTGGCCGGCAGCTGCAGCTGATGCTCCAGCAGGGCTTCAGGTTCCTGCTCCGAAAGCAGCTGCGTGCCCACCGACGCCCCTGCCGAGGTCCCGATGGTGAGGTCCGGGCGCTCGCCGGCGTCGCTCAGGTTCAGCCCCTGTCGGGCCAGGCCAGTCAGCAGGCCCGCGCCCCAGGCAATGCCAGTCAGGCCGCCGCCGCTCAGTACCAGTGCCCTTGTCGCATCGTTGGTCATGTCTCTCATTGAATGCCTCTTCCTGCTGTTTTTCCGTGAAGTGAATGGGATATCTGATTCCGGGCGGAACGCCTGGGGGGCAGTCAGGCCCGGCGGCGCCTCAACACCGCGCCGAGGCCCATCTCGGCCGAGATGCGGGCTAGGGCCAGCAGCGGCGTCTCGCCGGCCTTGACCGACTCGCCCCGGGCCAGCCGGCGCATGGCGTCCTCGTACCAGGCAATTTCCAGGTAGCTGCTGCGGTCCAGCGGCCTTATCCCAGTCCGGAGGGGATGCACGTCGCTGCTGGCGTCCTTGCCGCTGAGCACCTGCCGGCTGAAGGCTGGGTCCGCCACCAGCGGCCGGCCCAGGCCCACCAGGTCGGCGGTGCCGTTCGCCACGGCGCTGCGGATGGTCGCCGCGTCACGGAACCCGCCGGTCACGCACACCGGCACGCCCGCCACTGCCCGCGCCCGCCGCGAGAAATCGGCAAAGAAGCCGCCGCGTTCGCCCTGGCCCAGCATCATCATCGGTTTCTCGTAGGTGCCGCCCGACAGCTCGATCAGGTCACAGCCCCGCTCGCCCAGCGCCTGCACCACGCGCAGGCTGTCTTCTTCCGAAAAGCCGCCCCGCATGAAATCGGACGAGTTCAGCTTCACGCCGACCGGAAAGCGTGGGCCCACCGCCGCCCGCACCGCGCTGAAGGTTTCCAGCAGAAAACGCATTCGGTTGTCCAGGCTGCCGCCGTACTCGTCGGTGCGGACATTGTGCCGGGGCGAGAGGAACTGTGACATCAGGTACCCGTGCGCCGCATGCAGCTGCACCCCGCTGAAGCCGGCCTGCTGCGCCAGCCGCGCCGAGCGGGCAAAGCGGGCACTCAGCTCATGGATTTCAGTCACTGTCAGCTCGCGCGGGGTTTCGAATGCGCGGGCCATGCCGCCGGAAAAAGGAAGGGCAGAGGGCGCCACCGTGCCGCCGGCATTCAGGCCCCGGGGTGCCTGCTTGCCGGGGTGGTTCAGCTGCACCCACGCCTGCGCGCCGTCCCGCTGCCCCTGCACCGCCCAGCTGTGGAACTCGGCCAGATGCCGCTCATCTTCCAGCACCACGTTGCCGGGCTCGCCCAGGGCGCGGGCGTCCACCATCACGTTGCCGGTCAGCAGCACGGCGGTGCCGCCCTCTGCCCAGCGGGCATACAGCGCCGGCAATTCGGGCCGGGGGGCGTGGTCGCGGGTGCCCAGCGCCTCGCTCATGGCGCCTTTTACCAGGCGGTTTTTCACGCTGACACCGCAGGGCAGCGTGAGGGGGTCGGTCACAGCAGTCATGAGGGGCAGTCTAGGCGCAGCCCTGCCGCCCGCAACATGAAGAGGCCTTGCCGCAGGCTTTAGCTGAGGTTGAGTTGACCGCCATAAAGAGCATTTGGCACAGGATTGGCCCAGCGGAGTGGCTATGGTCAGGTTAACTTTCATAGCCTGCGCTCTACTGCCGGGCTCTGTCTTTCCTTCCTTTCCTTCCGAGGCTCTATGACTGTGTCCCATACTTCTGCTTCCCTGGCCGGCTACCGGCCCCCGCTGCCCTCCGAGTCCTTTGCTGAGCGCGCCGAGGCAGCGTTCCGCGAGAAAATTCTGGCCCCCGATTTTCCCTGTGTGGCGGCCAAGGCGTCGGTGAATACCGACATGTACCGCCTGCACACTTACGGTGAAATGGCGACGCTGGGCAGCACGCTGGCGCTGGCCCGTGACCTGCGGGCTTTTCAGGCCGAGCAAAAGACACTGGATTCCGATTTCACCAGTTTCGTCAGCGTGTTCGAGGCCCCGGCCGAGATGGACGAACTGACTTTCGAGCAGCTGGTCTGGGAACAGCTGCACGCCCTGTCGCTGCTGGATGACCAGCCCTACAGCGAGGAGGTCAGCAGCGACTCCACCGCCCCCGATTTTGGCTACTCGTTCGGCGGTCAGGCTTTCTTTATCGTGGGCCTGCATCCCGGCGCCTCCCGCACCGCGCGGCGTTTCGCCTACCCGATGCTGGTCTTCAACTCGCATCACCAGTTCCGCCGGCTCAAGGCCGATGGGCGCTGGACCCGCTTTCAGCAGACCATTCGCGCCCGCGATATGAAGTTGCAGGGCTCCATCAACCCCAACCTGGCCGACTTCGGCACCGCTTCCGAGGCGCGGCAGTATTCTGGCCGGGCCGTGGAGCCGGACTGGCAGGCCCCGTTTGGCCGTTGCCCGTTCGGCTTTGATGCCGGAGGAGAGAACCCCGCAGCCCCGGCAGCGCGGCAAGAGGAGGAAAACGATTCATGACCCAACCCACTGACGGCTCCGGCCGTGACGAGACCCGCTACGACCTGACCCGGATTCCGCCCCAGAGCGGCAGCGGCTTTACCATGCAAAAGGGAGACCTTCTGGTGGTGATTGACCCCCAGGGCGAACAGGTGTCTGACCTGATGGCTTTTGCCGCCGGCAACAAGGAAGAATGGCTCTCTTCAGGCCGCACCTTCGACTACAACGAGACTATCTACCTGACCACCGGGCACGTGCTGTATTCCAACCGCTCGCGCCCAATGTTCACCCTGCTGCGCGACGACGTGGGCCGGCACGACTTCCTGCTGACGCCCTGCTCCACCGAAACTTTCGAGCTCCTCTACCCGCCCGGCACCGCCGAGGGCCACCCCAGCTGCTTTTCCAATCTGGTGCAGGCCTTTGCGCCCTACGGCATTCAGCCGGACCAGATTCCCACCACCATGAACATTTTCATGAATGTGCTGGTAGACGAGCAGGGCCGGGTCAACATCGGCCCGCCCATCTCGCAGCCGGGGCAGCGCCTGGAGCTGCGGGCCGAGATGGACCTGATCGTGGGCCTGACCGCCTGCTCGGCTGAGGGCAGCAACAACGGCACCTTCAAGCCGATTGATTATTTCGTGATTCCGGCCGCCGACCTGCCAGACAGCGCAGCGCAGTAAGCGAGTGCAGTAAACAAGTCAAGAAAGACCGCAACGCCGGCCTCACCAGGTTCTCTGGCAGGGCCGGCGTTTTCTCCGGAAGATCCGGGCAGCAAAAACCCCGCCGGGCGTGGCGGGGTGGATGGTGGCGACAGAGAGACTTGAACTCTCGACCTCACGATTATGAGTCGTGCGCTCTAACCAGCTGAGCTACGTCGCCTCAGGGCCGATATAGAGTAGCGTGATCGCCTGTGGGATGCAAGGGGGGCGGGGCCGCCGGGACGCTTACGGGTTGGTAAAAAAATGCTCGGAGCTGCCGCAGCGCTCGCAATCGGCGTAAAAGCGCAGGCCCTGTTTGCGGGTGCGGGTCGGCTCGCCGCAGTTGCGGCAGGCCCGGCGCGGCAGCGGGGTGTTGGCCCCGCAGTCCTGGCACTTGAAGTAATAGCTGTGGCCGAACAGGATTTTCAGGTGGGGGCTATGACACTGAGAGCAGGTCGGCAGCCACGCTCCAGCAGACGCTGGTGCAGCGGCTGCCCGCTTGGCCCCTGCTGGGGTGGGGCGCTTGTGCGGTACCGTTCTGGCCTGATCTTTCATCTGGCCTGGAGCCCCTTTGCCTCGCTCATCCCGCTGAGCCGGGGCGGATGCCGCTGGCAGTTTCTTCTCGCGGTGCTGCATCAGCAGAAAGCGGGAAACACGCTCGAATTCCTCGGCATTCAGGGTCAGGGCGGCGCGTCCCTGGGCGGCCTGCTGCTCAATCAGGCCCCGCGCGCGCTCCGGCACCTGATCAGCCTTGCAGACGGAGGGACGCTGCCCTTTGGTCTGCAGCACTCCCCGGTCACTGATGGCCACCAGCCCATCGATCTGCCAGCTGCTGAAGTCGCCCTGTAGCAGCCCAAAGAGAGTTTTGCGCCGCAGCTGGGCGGCGTGATCCTGGAGCAGTTGCCGCAGCAACTCGGCCTGCCGCTGGGCTTGCAGCACCGGCGAGGGCATGCCCTGCCAGTCACCATTCCACTTGCGCGACCATTCCTCGCGCTCGTTGATCCTGACGGCTGTCGAGACGCTCTTGCTCTCCACGATAATCATGCCGCTGCGGTGCAGGATCAGGTGATCCAGCTGGGCAGTTTCGCCCTTTCGCTGCAGCCGCAGGTTGTTGAAGACATGCACCGCCTGGTCCTCCCCAAACGCTCGCTGAAGATAGTGGGCCATTTGCTGCTCGGCCTCGTCGCCGGCGCGCTGGAATTTGTCCCTGGTGGGGGTGGGGCGGTGTTCTTTGACGATCATGGCTGCCTTACTCTAGCGGGAACCGGCGCGCAGCATGACAAAAAATGACGCCCGGGACAGACAATAAAAAAAGACCCGGCGGTTGAGCCAGGTCTTTTCTTCGGTTTGGTGGAGCTGAGGGGATTCGAACCCCTGACCTTCTGAATGCCATTCAGACGCGCTCCCAACTGCGCCACAGCCCCGAAGGCTCAGATAGATTACAGCGGAGACTGGGGCTTGTCAACACCCGGCCTCCGCGTTTGCCGGTTCAGGCTGGATTGCCCTGGTTCTGGTCGGCGCTGGCCTGAGCCTGTTGCGCCGCCAGCTGCACGTAGCCGTTGATCAGGTGAATTACCACCGGGTTGTGGGTGTGTACTCCGTGGGCTTCAGTTTCGGCATCGTTGGGCACGAAATGGACGATCACGGCGGCTTCGGCGTCGCGGGTCAGCAGGAAAGCTTCCTGGCCGGCCGCGGCGATGGGCGGCAGGCCCGTCAGGTCCGCCCGGACCAGGTCCACGCCGCGCGGGCAGAGTGATTCCAGCCGGTCGGCCAATTCCTGACTGCCGGCCATGTGCACCTGCTGCCGGGCGTTCAGAATCAGGTCCTCGCACAGCGAGCGCAGCGCCGCTTCGCCGTTGAGGTGATAGACCGCCTCGGGCGCCGGGTCGGGGGTCAGGCGCGACAGGTCGCGGTCCAGGGCTTCTAAGCGGTCACTGAAAGCACGCCGCGAACGGGTCAGATATTCGCGGGCGCTGAGCGGCGCGTATTCTAGCGGGTTTTGCCCCACCTTGCTGGCCAGCCCGCGGCCTTCGAGGCGCTCTAAGGTCTCATAGATTTTGGGCCGGGGAATCCCCGCCTGACGCGCCACCCGCGCCGGCACCGAGCGGCCCAGGGCCAACAGGGCCGTGTAGGCCCTCGCTTCATATTCGGTCAGGCCCAGGGCTTGCAGATGAATGACAGCGCTCACAGCTTTAGCATAAGGCACGCCTGTATAGGCCGGTAGTGAGATATACGCTGTTCATGAAGCCATAAAAGGTGACCCGCGCTGCTGAGTCACGGCAAAACGAGAGTCAAAGCCAGCCCAGCAGCCTTGGATGAAGATAAGCGGCTTATTCAGTCTTTGTCTCTGGGCCTCTAGAGGGCAGCGGCCAGCCGGGCAATCACCGCAGTTTTTTTCTTTCCTGCACGGCCAGCTGGTCTACCCGTTCGTTCTCATCGTGGCCGGCGTGGCCCTTGACCCACACGAAGGTCAGCTCGTGAATCCGCGCCTGCTCAATCAGGGCTTCCCAGAGGTCCTGATTCTTGACTGGCTCGCGACTGGCCGTCTTCCAGCCGTTGCGCATCCAGCCGGTGATCCAGCCGTCGGTAAAAGCTTTGCGCAGATACTGGCTGTCGGTCACCACCTGCACCTGACAGGGCCGCTTGAGGACCAGCAGGCCTTCGAGCAGCCCGCGCAGCTCCATGCGGTTGTTGGTGGTCTGCGTTTCGTTGCCGCTCAGCACCAGTTCGTGCTCGCCGTAGCGCAGGATGGTGGCCCAGCCACCGTGGCCCCGAGTGGTATCACACGCTCCGTCGCTAAACAGCGTGACCCGCTGACCGCTGACCGGAGCCGCCGGCTGAATGATGGCCCGCAGGGGCAGGCGGTCGCGCGCTGCAGCGTCTTTTCGGGTTCGTGGGCCTGGGCGCATCACAGTCTGGGAACTGTAGTGACCGGGGGTGCGTAGTGTCAAGTATGAAGCGCGTTCCTCCCGATCCCGGCAGCGGCCCCTGGCCGGACCAGCCGGCACCCCTGATCTCTGAGCCGGCTGCACACGGGCTGCGGGCCCCTGTGCCTGGCCTGGGTGTTCCGTCGGCGCTCCAGGCAGACGAGCGCACACCGGCCCTGGTGATTCACCTCTCGCCGCTGCTGGCTTTCGTGCTGCCGGCTTTCGGCAACCTGCTGGGCCCGCTGGCGGCGTGGCTGGTCTACCGCGACCGCAGCCCCCTGCTGGACAGCCAGGGCAAGGAAGCCCTCAACTTCCAGCTGTCTATGCTGATTTATTCGTTCGTGGGCACGCTGCTGCTGCTGGGCCTCTCGGCGCTGGGTTTCCTGGGCGGCTTTCTGGGCGCGGCGGCCGGCTCGGACCTGGCGGCTGGCATGGGCCTGTTCAGCGGCGCCGGGCTGCTGATGGCCCTGCTGCTGGGCGGATTTTTTCTCTACCTCCTGCCGATTGTCTTCATGGTGCTGGCGGCCCTGAGCGTCTCGGAAGGGCAGCCCTACCGTTATCCCCTGACCCTGCGGCTGCTGAAGTGAACAGTGGCAGACAGATGGCTGCTTTAGAGTGAGCAGCATGTTCAAGCTGTTCCGCCGCTCCGGTCAGGCCGGCCCGCAGTCCGGGCCCACAGAGCCGGCCCAGACCACCCTTTCTGCGCGTCCTGAAGTTCGGCGCAGCCAGAAGAGCAGTCAGCCGAAGGGCGGCGCTGCGCCGGCCCAATCATCTGCACCTGCCAAAGAATCCGGGCAGGCCGAAGAAGCTGTGCGTGCCGCCGGCCCCGAGCCGATCGTCCTAAGCCAGACGGTGCCCATGCGGGCCCGCCCCGAGGTGCTGTACCGGCTGGCGTTGGTGCCCACCCGGCGCGCCGCCTGGGATTCCAACATGGCCGAATCCGGCTGGGTAGACGACGCCCAGACCCTGAAAAACGGTGCCCGCGCCCGTTTCCGGCTGGTGCGCCGCATGAGTGGCCTGAAGTTTGAGGTGGAATACGGCGGCCTAAAAACCTCGCGCAGCGGTGGCTGGCGCAGCGTGCGCGGCGTGGGCCCGCTGGAGCAGTTGTCACAGCAGTGGACTTTCCAGCAGGTGCAGGGGCAGCCGGTCACTCAGGTGACCCTGACCCTGCGCGGGCAGGTGCGCTACCGCTGGGTACGTGCCCAGGTGGAGCGGATGCTCTACAACATGCTGCAGACCACCCTGCTGGATATGCAGCGCGAGATAGACGCCCCCACCGCCGGCCGCATCGAGGAGCTGAATCAGGAGGCGCGCCGCCAGCAGGAACAGCAGCGCAAGGCCGAGAAAGCCGCCCGCAAGGCAGCCAGGAAACGCCGCTAGATGCCCCAGCCTGCTTCTGAGCCACCCGTATCTGTACCGCCGCCGGAGCCTCCCGGCCGCCGGCCCGGTCTGCTGCGGCGCTGGCAGCTGGCCTACGCGCAGGCCAGTCCGCTGGGCAAGACCGTGCGCGACCTGGGCCTGGCTTACGGCGGCTACTTGCTGCTGCTGCCCCTAACACTGCTGCCGCAGTTCGCCATGAGCGAAGACAACGCCGCCGGTATCGGTGAGGCGTTTCAGACGGGCCTGGGCGGCTCCAACCCGTATCTGATTCTGGCCGGCGCAGCCCTGCTGCTCACCGTGCTGGCGCCGGTGGTCGAGGAACTGCTGTTCCGGGGTATTCCGCTGCTGCTGCGGCTGGGCCTGGACAGGGTGCTGCCGGCCCGCTTTCACCGCGCTGTCAGTGCAGTGCTGGGGGTGGCCTCGGCGGTGGTGTTCGCCCAGTCGCATAATCTGATGCCCGGCACCCTGCCGCTGCCGCAGCTGTGGCTGGGCCTGCTGACCTGGCGCGCCGCCAGCACCCGGGGCCTGCGCTACTCCATGTTGCTGCACGGCATGAACAACGGCGTGGTGGTCATCATATTCCTGCTGCTGTTTCTGACGCTGGGGCCAGATGTCCTGCAGGACGTGTCCACGCCTGCCCAGGCCCTGCCACTGCTCTCACCGGCGCCATAAATTCGGGTCGCTGCGGCGCGGTTTCCGGAAGGGTTCACGGGGGCTTATTTCTGAGCCTGAGCTGGGCAGAGGGCGCGTATCATGCCCCCATGACAGCAACGACGAAAACCGCAGCAGCGTTGGGCATGATCGGCCTGGGCAAGATGGGCGGCAACATGGTGCGCCGGCTTCTGGCAGGCGGCTGCCGGGTGGTGGGCTTTGACCGCGACGCCGCCGTGGTGGCCGGGCTGACCGAGCAGGGCATGGAAGGAGCGGCCAGCGTGGGCGCCATGCTGGAGCAGCTGGGTGAACCCGGCACCCGGGCCGTGTGGATGATGGTGCCGGCCGGGCCCATCACCCAGAGCGTGCTGGACGATCTGGCCGCCCAGATGGCGCCGGGCGACATCATCATTGACGGGGGCAACTCTAACTACAAAGACACCATGCGCCGCGCCGAGGAACTGCGTGCCCAGGGCCTGCACTATGTGGACGTGGGCACGTCCGGCGGGGTCTGGGGCCTCAAGGAAGGCTACGCCATGATGGTGGGCGGCGAGCAGGAGGCGGTGGAGCGCCTGCGGCCGCTGCTGGAAACGCTGGCCCCGGCGCCCGACCGTGGCTGGGGCCGGATGGGCCCGAGCGGCTCGGGGCACTACGTGAAGATGGTCCACAACGGCATCGAGTACGGCATGATGCAGGCTTACGCCGAGGGCTTCGAGCTGATGCGGGCCAAGGACGATTTCGGGCTGGATATGGGCCAGATTGCCGAACTGTGGCGCCACGGCAGCGTGATCCGCTCCTGGCTGCTGGACCTGACCGCCGAAGCGCTGCAGTCCGACACCGACCTCAGTGGTGTGAGCGATTACGTGGCCGACTCGGGCGAGGGCCGCTGGACCATCATTGATTCGATTGAAGAAGGCGTGCCCACCCCGGTCATCACCCTGGCCACCCAGATGCGTTTCCTTAGCCAGCAGGAGCTGAGCTACGCCGGCCAGATGCTCAGCGTGATGCGCCGCGCGTTTGGCGGCCACGCCGTCAAGACGGTGGAAGCCCACCGCGAAGAGGGGCTGGTGCCGGATATCAACCCTGCCCAGACCAGCGCCGCCGAACAGCTGGGTGAAACTGGCCAGCAGCGCGTGAAGGACCCCGAATGAGCAGCAAATCTCCCAAAGCCAGCAAGGCCAATAAAACCAAGGCCAGCCAGGACAAGGTAAAGGCCAGCCGCGGGGTGGCCGACACCGCCAGCGCTAAAAGCAGCCAGAAGGCCGGCAAGGCCCAGGCAACTGCTCAGGCCCAGAAAGCTGACAAAACCCAGAAAGCTGTCAAAACCCCGAAAGCGGCCAAGGCCCAGAAGGGGGCCAAGGCGGCCAAAGCCAGCGCTCCAAAAGCGGCCGGCAAGAAGCGCGCCGCTTCTCAGCCTGCGCCCAAACCGCAACCGGCCGCCGCCGCTGCCCCGGCGGGTCAGACTCAGCCAGGCGCGGCCACGGAGCCGGTCGGCAACCCTTTCCGCGACGTGATGCACCGGCAGAGCGCCCCCGAGCCGGCCACGCTGGTGATTTTCGGGGTCACCGGTGATCTCTCGCGGCGCAAGCTGCTGCCGGCCATTTTTGGGCTGTTCCAAGACGGCCTGCTGAATAGCGCGGTGCAGGTGCTGGGTATCGGCCGCCAGGAGATGGCGGCGGGCGAGTTCCGCAGCTACGTGGAAAAGGCCCTGCGCGAAAGCAGCGAAACCGACCAGATTGACGAGGGCAGCCTGCAGGCCTTCTTGCAGACGCTGGATTACCGTTTTGGCGACCTCTCGCAGCCGGATGTCTATGCCCAGATCGCCACTTTCTGTGACGAGCGCGATACGTCCAACGCCCTGTTTTATCTCTCGCTGCCGCCCAGCCTGTTTATCACCGTCAGCGACGGGCTGGCCGGGCAGGGCCTCCACCGTCAGGACGAGGGCTGGCGCCGGCTGGTGATCGAAAAACCGTTCGGGCGCGACCTGCAATCGGCCCGCGAGTTGCAGGCCCGGCTGACCCGCTACTGGGACGAGTCGCAGATTTACCGCATTGACCATTATCTGGGCAAGGAAACGGTGCAGAACCTGCTGGCGATCCGGTTCGGCAACGCCATTTTCGAGCCACTGTGGAACCGCAACCTGATTGACCATGTGCAGATCACGGCCTCCGAGGACCTGGGGCTGGAAGGCCGCGCCGCCTACTACGAGGAAGCCGGCGTGGTGCGCGACATGCTGCAAAATCACCTGCTGCAGCTGCTGGCCCTGACCGCGATGGAACCGCCTGCGCCCGGCTCGCCCGATGCCCTGCGCGACGAGAAAGTCAAAGTCTTTCAGGCGATTGGCCGGATTACCCCCGAAACGGCCGATCAGGTGGCGGTGCGCGGGCAGTACGCAGCCGGCACCCTCTACGGCGAGCGGCTGGCCGCCTACACCGACGAGGAAGGCGTCAGCCCCGACTCGCGGACGGCCACCTACGTAGCGGTGCGGCTGGAAGTGGACAACTGGCGCTGGCAGGGTGTGCCGTTTTTCCTGCGGACCGGCAAGCGGCTGCCCAAAAAAGTCACGGAAATCGCGGTGGTCTTCAAGCGCCCGCCGCTGAGCATCTTTCCCAATGTGGAGCGCAACGTGCTGGCCTTCCGGATTCAGCCGGATGAAGGGGTCAGCCTCAAGATCAGCTCCAAGATGCCGGGGCAGGAGATGGACCTGCGCGAGGTGGTGATGGACTTCCGCTACGACGCGTTCGGTGCGCCGCTGGAGAGCCCTTACTCGCGCCTGCTGCTGGACGCCCTGACCGGCGACGCTTCGCTGTTTCCCCGCGAGGAGGAAGTGATGGAATCCTGGCGCATTGTGCAGGGCCTGATCGACGCCTGGGAAGGCCAGGGCCGCCCGCAGCTGTACACCAGCGGTACCTGGGGCCCCGACGACGCCGACCGTCTGATCGGTGAGGACCGGCGCTGGAGACGGCTGTGAGCCCGGCCGCTCAGAAACGTGCGGCCCAGAGTCATGCCGCGCAGGGCCAGGCACCCGACCCGGCCTGCCTGGAGCCGCGCCTGACCACGGTGCGCGGCGCTGAGAACACTATCGGTGAACTGTGGGACTGCCTGGGTGTGCAAACCCGCGCGGCCACCGGCAACCTGGTGGCGCTGACCGAGCGCACCCACCTGAAAAAAGTGGAAGCGGCGCTGGCCGGGCTGCAGGGCCGCTACGCCGGGCGGCAGATTATCGGCGTGCTGGAAGGCAGCGACGTGGTCGAGGTGCAGGTCAGCCTGGTGCCGCAGGAGGGTGGGCGCTACGTGGAGCGGCTGGTGCTGGAAGCGGACGAGGAACAGCTGCGCGGCGCCATCCTGCCGCTGCTGCGCCCGGCCACCCTCAACTACATCTGGTGGGCGGCCGAGCGCCGGCCCGGCGGCCCGCTGCTGGCCGAGCTGACCGAACTGGCCGACAAGGTCATCTGTGATTCGCTGACGCTGGAGATCTGCCCGGGCCGGCATTACGCCCTGGCCGATCTGGGCTGGCCGCGCCTGAGCGGCTGGCGCGAGGCGTTAGCGCAGGTTTTCGACCGCCCCGAGGCGGCCCGGCAGCTGCCAGGGCTGCACGAGCTGCACCTGACTTACGCCGGGCAGAACGCACTGCCGGCGCAGTTGTTCGGCGCCTGGGTGGCCGACACCCTGGGCTGGCCGCATCTGGACGCTGTGCTGATCGAGTCCGAGGACTGTGGCCGCGAGAATAGTGACCTGTGCCGCGCCGAGCTGCTGGGGCCGGACGCCCGTTTCGTGCTGGAGGCCGATGAAGGCGGCACCCTGCACACCCACGCCGAGTGGCCAGAGGGCAGTTTCCAGACCAGCATGCATCTGCGCCGCATGACGCTGGCTGCCGGCCTGGCCGAAGCGCTGGCTGACGTCCACTCCTATCCCGCTTTTGAGCGGGCCTGGGCGCGGGTACATGCTGAGGACGCCTGGCGCTCTGGTCAGGAGACTGGCTGAAGCCTGGCACTCAGGAACATCAAAAAGCAGGCTGCGGTTCCACAAATGGGTGGAACCGCAGCCTGCTAACCCGTCTCTAGTGCTCTGGCTCAGGTTCCCGGAGCGAAGCGGGTGCTGCCCCGCAACCGCACAGCCGCGTAATAGGCCGCGGCCGCCGAGTAACAACTGAGCTGCGCATTGGCCGGCTTGCGCTCACAGATGGCCCACAGGTTCCGGCGGAAAGCCTCGTCGCTGGCGCGGCGGTTGGCCGCCGTCGGTTCCAGCACCCGCAGGTTGTGATAGGCAAAATCATGCACGTTGCAGGCCGGGGTAAAGTCCTCCCGGTGGCCCAAATCCAGCCCTTTGGGCGTGCTGCACCCGTTGCCTTCCCAGTCCAGCTCCGGCCAGAGCGGCTCCAGCCGGGGCCGGGCGGCCGCCAGCGCTTCAGGCGTGCCCCAGCCCAGCTGTTTGATCAGGGCAACAGCCTCGCTGGAGCGGGCCAGCAGGCTGGGAGGTGCCGGCTGCGGATGAAACGCCGGTGTGCAGCCGCTGAGCGCCAGACCCAGCAGGGCACCGGCGCCGGCCTGCTGCCACCGGCTCAGCATCAGCGGGCCGCGCTGATCAGGGCAGGAACGATCTCGTTCACGTCGCCCACGATGCCGTAGTCGGCCACCTTGAAGATGGGCGCTTCGGCGTCCTTGTTGATTGCCACGATGTACTTGCTCTTGCCCATGCCGGACAGGTGCTGCACCGCGCCGCTCACGCCCAGGGCGATATAAGCGCCGGGCTGCACGGTCTTCCCGGTCTGGCCCACCTGCTCACTGTAGGGGCGCCAGCCGGCGTCCACCACGGCGCGGGTCGCACCCACACCGGCACCGATGGCGTCGGCCAGGCCTTCGACCAGGGTGCCGAAGTTCTCGGAGCTGCCCACGCCGCGGCCGCCGGTCACGATCACGTCGGCTTCGGTCAGCGCCACGCGGTCCAGCTTTTCTTCGTTCTTGCCGGTCACCTGCAAGCGGGCCTGCGGCAGTTCCAGTTCCACGTCGTACTGGTCGGCAGTCTGGCCAGTGGCGGCCGCCGGGTTAAAGGCGCCGGGCTTGACGGTCACTACCACGGTGGGGGCGCTGGCCTGCTGGGTTTCGGTCACGCGGGCCAGGTACGAGTAACGCTGGCTCTGCAGGCCGCCGTCCACTGCCTGCAGGGCAATGGCGTCTTCCAGGTAGGGGGCGTCCAGCTTGACGGCCACGCGGGGCGCGTATTCACGGCCCGAGCGGCTGCCGCCGATCATGACCACGCTGGCCTGACCCTGCTGGGCAATCTGGGTGGCGGCGGCGGCCCACAGTTCGGCGTTGTACTGGGCCAGTTCGGGGCGGTCGGCCACCAGCACCTGATCGGCGTACTGGGCGGCCTGGTTGGCAATGTCACTCACGCCGCTGCCCAGCACCAGCACGGTCACGGGGCCGCTCTGGCCTGAAGCGCGGGCCGCCTGAATCATTTCGGCGGTGGACTTGGACAGCTGGCCGTCTTTGTATTCGGCAATAATCAGAATCATTTAAGGCACTCCTTCGGTTGGAAAGGGGAGAAGAGAAAACGGCTGGAAGGTTCGGGGTCCACCCGGCGCCCGGCGCATAGCCTGGGCGAGGCAGAACTCAGTTCAGGACTTTGGCTTCGTTGCGCAGCAGGTTCAGCAGTTCCTGCGCGGCGGCCTGCGGGTCCTTGCCGTCGATCAGCTGGTTCTTGCGCTGGCGCACCTGAATCTCGCTGCTCACCAGCTGCACGCCGTTTTCGGCGCCGAAGCGGCCCAGGTCTTCTTTGCGCAGTTCCTTTTTCTTGGCCTTCATGATGTTGGGCAGGGTGGGGTAGCGCGGTTCGTTCAGGCCCTGCTGGGTGGTGACCACGGCGGGCAGTTCCATCTGGAAGTTCTCGCTGCCGCTGTCCACATCGTGCTTGCCGGTCAGGGTGGTCCCGCTGATGCTCAGATCGTTGGTCCAGGTGGCCTGGGGCCAGCCCAGGCGTTCGGCGGTCGCGGCACCCAGGGCCTGGCTGTCCCAGTCGGCCTGCTGGCCGCCGGCCAGGATCAGCTGCACGCCTTCTTCCTGGGCGATGGTCGCCACGATGCGGCTCACGGCGATCGGGTCCATATAGCCTTCGGTTTCCACATGAATGGCGCGGTCAATGCCCATCGCCAGCGCGGTGCGCAGGGCGTCTTCGGTCTGGGCCGGGCCCACGGCCAGGCCGATGATCTCTTCAACGTCGGCGCCGCTTTCGCGCAGCTGCAGCGACTCTTCCACGCCGTACTCGTCCATACCGTCAATCACCATGGTGGTGCTGCTCAGATCTATCTGGCCACCGGCCGCTTTCACACGGGCTTCGGCGTCGGGAACTTGGCGAATCAGGGTCAGAATTTTCATAAGTGTCCTCCTGGAGAGCTGCTGGGCCGCCTCCTCGCTCTACTGCTTTGCTTTGGTGCGGCCCCGCTTCCGATTGATTCCGGCCTTTTCAGTCTAAAACAGGCCGCCTCCCCCGAATCCCCGGTAGCTGACACTGCGGCCGGGACGGAAAAGGTGGGGGAGAACGGCGCGGTGTCCATAAACTTGTACCGAGTTCAATTTTGCCGAAGTCTAACAGATTTGGCCGGTGGATTTGACGGGTCGATTTGGCCGGGCATTGGCGGTCGCTCAAGACTTTGGCCCTGCATATAGGGTCTGTTTTCAGAATCGCGTCACCCTGGCCCCCTAAACTGGAACTTATGAAAAAGATTCTGACAGTTGCAGTGCTGGCAGCCCTGGGCGTGGCCGGCGCTCAGAGTGGGGCTCGGACCCAGGTGGGCCAGAGTGGCGTGGAACTGGGCCTGACCGGTGGGTATGCCGGCGGCACGGGCGCCGAAGTGTTCGTCCATGTGCCTGCGGTGGCCGGCCCCATGGGCGTCAAGGTGAGCGGCAGCTTTGCCAACATCAAGGACGCAGTGAATGACGAAGCTGTTACCGGCGGCCTGTTCGACTTTGCCCAGGCAGGGTATACCGAGTCCGGCAGCCAGACGGTCTTTGGTGTGGACGGCACCTACCGCTTGGGCCAGGTGGCCCAGGGCGCCGATACCCTAGTCTATGCCGGTGGCCGCTACGGCGCCTTCAAAGCCAATGTGAGTGACGGAAATGGCAAAACTTCCACCTACTCCAGCAGTGCGTTCGGTGTGGGCGGCGGCTTACAGGTGGCTTATCCGGTGGCCAACAACGTGAGTGTGGTGGGCGACCTGGGTGTGGACCAGTTCTTTGGCGGCAATATCACCTACACCGACAGCTCCGGCCGCAGTGAAACCAGCCGTCCCGGTGACCCGGCCTACGCCACCCAGGACGAAATCTTCAACCAGCCCAGCACCGACATCAAGGCCAAAGTGGGCGTCAAGGTCCGGCTCTAAGCTGAGAACTTTTCCAGAACCCTGCAGCCTTTAGGGTTCCTTGCGGGCCGCCCCTGACCGGGTGGCCCGCTTTCTTTGTGGTCAGGCAACGCGGCCTATCATTTCAGGGTGACACGTTCCCGTCCTCCCCGGAAAGCTGCGCCCACGCAGACCACCGAGCCGGCCACCCAGACAGCGCCCCAGCTACAACCGATGGCGCCCGAGCCGCAGGGACCTATCCCCCTGCAGGAGGTCTCGCGGCCAGCAGCGCCGGGCCTTTCTTGGTTGCAGCGGGCTTTCGGCGTGGCACTGGCAGGAGCGGCTGGGCTGGCGATCATGTCTCTGCTGTTTGTCTTCTCGCTGGTCGCCTTCGTGACGGGCTATGGGACAGTCGGCACGGTGTTGCTGGCGCTGTTGCTGCTGGCTGCGCTAGGCACCGCTTACTTTGGGGTGCAGACCGCTCGCCGCAGTCTGAAAACCGGGCAGCAACAACTGCAGCGAGTTCAGCAGCGGGTGGGAGAGGCCCAGGAGCAGGTGCAGCAGCAATCGGCCCGGCGAGAACTGGTACGGCTCTGGACCCGTTACGGGACCCGGCTGCCGCCCCAGGTGCGGCCGGCGCTGCGCGGCGCCATCACGGCGACCGATGAGGCTCTGAAAGCCGTAGAAGGCGAACTCGGCCGCGAGCGCTACGAGGCGCAGCAGGCCGCCACCCGTGATCTGCCCGAGCTGCTGGACCTGTACAGCCGCGTGGGAAGTGATTCCGCCGAGCTGGCCGAGCTGGAACGTTCGCTGGCGCTGATTGAGCAGCGGATGCGTCAGATTGCCGCTTATATCACCGCCGAACAGCAACGTGAGTTTGCGGTACGCCGCGAATATCTCAACGACAAGTATGCCGAGGACTTACTGGACCCTGACCGCCCGCGGCCTTAAAGTGCTTCCCAAGTTTGACCAAAGTCACTTTGTGACTCTTCTCATGGATATGCCGCTGAGGCTGTCAGACTGGGACCTATGAAACATTTCGTGTTCCCGACCGCACAGCAGGCCGATGCTTTTGCCAACGAACTGAAGACCCAGGGCCTGGTGCGTGAAGACAGCCGCCAGCATGCCTACACCCAGGGCCAGACCGAAGGCTTCACTGGCCGCAGCACTGGCACCCAGTACACCACCGATCACTACGCAGCCGGCACCTACAGTGAAACTGCCGGCACCGAAGGCACCGATGTGGGCCAGGAAGCCATGAAGGGCACCGCTGTAGGCGCTGTGACCGGCGCTGCCGCTGGTCTGGCCGGCGCTGCTCTGGCCGGCGCGACTGCCGCTACCGTGGCAACCGGTGGCCTGGCTGCTCCCCTGATCGGCCTGACCCTGCTGGGCAGTGGCGTGGGCGCCGCTGTGGGCGCCGCTGGTGAAGCGGCCCGCGAAGCCGACGACGCCACCTACTACGACACCTACGACACCCCCTCGACCCAGTACAGCGCCCTGAACGAAACTTACCAGGGCGGTGGCCGCGCTGTGGCCGTGGATGACAACGTGCCCGAAGGCGCCCTGATGGACGCTGTCGCCAAGCACGGCGGCCGTCAGGTCAGCTGAGTTAAAGCTTCAGAGTAAATTCAAGTAAAAAAGTGGCAGCGTTCAGGCGCTGCCGCTTCATCTATCTTTTCGCCGCCCAACTGAAAAACCCCGCCATTGAATGACGGGGCTGTTCTTATCTCTTTGGTGTTTCAGAATAGAAGCTCAGCGCAGCTTTTCTGCCAGCCAGCGGCCCAGCTCGCTGATCTGTATCCGCTCCTGCGCCAGGGTGTCACGGTCACGGACCGTCACGGTGTTGGTCAGGGCTTCATCGTCGCCCTTGCCCACGGTATCGAAATCCACCGTTACGCAAAACGGTGTGCCCACTTCGTCGTGGCGGCGGTAAGCTTTGCCGATGTTGCCGCTTTCTTCGAGCAGAATGCGGCCCAGCCCCAGCTTCTGCAGATCGGCCTTGATCTGCCGGGCTAGGTCCACCAGTTCGGGCTTGTTGCGGGCCAGCGGAATCACCGCCACCTTGATGGGTGCGAGGTGTGGCTTCAGCTTCAGCACGGTGCGCTCGTTGCCGTTCTCCAGGGTTTCCTTGTGGTACGCCTCGCTCAGCACCGCCAGCATGGCGCGGTCCACGCCGGCCGAGGGCTCAATCACGAACGGCACCACCGGCTTGTTGGTGTCGGGGTGCGGAATGGTCAGCTTGGCGATGGAATCGTTGTTCTCCATCACCTGCGCGGTCAGCCCCAGTTCGGCCTGACCCTTGGTGTGCGAACCCAGGTCAAAATCGGTGCGGTTGGCGATGCCTTCGATTTCATCGTGGCCCAGGGTGGGGAAATCGTACATCAGGTCGTAGGTGCGCTTGGAGTAGTGCGCCAGGTCGTCCTTGGGCACGTTCTCCACGATGATCTTCTCGCGCGGCACGCCCTGGTCTTCCCACCATTGCAGGCGCTTTTGCAGCCAGTGCTCGTGCCACTCCTCATCGGTGCCGGGGGCGCAGAAGAACTCGATTTCCATCTGCTCCATCTCGCGCACCCGGAACACGAAGTTGCGCGGAGTGATCTCGTTGCGGAACGCCTTGCCGATCTGGGCGATACCGAACGGCAGCCGGCGGCTGGTGGAGTCCACCACATTCTTGAAGTTCAGGAAGATGCCCTGAGCGGTTTCGGGGCGCAGGTAGCCGAAAGAGTCCTCGTCGGCCACCGGGCCGATGGAAGTCTTGAACATCATGTTGAAGGGGCGCGGCTCGGTCCACTCGCCCACTTCGCCGCTGAAAGCGTCACGCACGCCGGCTTCCACCAGAATCTCGGCGGCGCGGGCCGGCTGCTCCATCAAGCGGGCCGAAACGGCGGCGATGTTGTCGGGCGATTCGTTCACGGCAGCGGCGACTTTGGCCAGCACGTCGGCCTTCTGGTCCTTGACCAGGTGGTCCAGGCGGTAACGCTTCTTGGTCTTCTTGTTGTCCACCATCGGGTCGTTGAAGGTGGCCTCGTGGCCGGAGTGCCGCAGCGCCAGCCGGTGCATGATGATCGAGGCGTCGAGGCCCTCCATATCGTCGCGCTCGTAGATGTTGGCGCGCCACCAGGCGTTCTTGATGTTGTTCTTCAGCTCCACGCCGAGGGGGCCGTAATCGTAAAAGCCCTGCAGGCCGCCGTAGATTTCACTGCTCTGAAAAATGAATCCGCGGCGCTTGCACAGGCTGACCAGTTCTTCCATCGTTTGTGCGGGCATGGTGTTTGTCCTTTCTTCCTTCGGGGTTCGCGGCAGGCGCTGAGGCACCCTGCCATAAAACGTGCCATAACAAAAAACGTCCCGGACGAGCCTGCACTGCACACTCATCCGGGGACGCACGGGACATGCGCGGTTCCACCCCAGTTCCGGCTGTGGCCCCACGCGTAAAACGCTGTGGCCGCTTTCCGGCACCTTTTCCTGTTGCTGTGGCTCCCCGCCTGCCTTTCTCGCTGCTGCCCGTCGCCTGACTTTCACCGTCTCAGGCTCGCTCGTGATGGCCTTGCAGCGGTACTCCTTGCGGCTCTCTGCCTGGATGCATTGTGGCGTGGCACTATGGAAAAATGCAAACATGACCGCCAATATTGACCGCTGGGCGCAACTGCTCAGCCATGAGCGCCTGCACGCTGCGCGCAGCCGGGGACACGCCGCTCATGACGAGGAAACGGGCCGGAGCGAGTTTGATGCCGACTACGGACGCCTGATTTTTTCCAGTGCATTTCGCCGCTTGCAGGATAAGACCCAGGTCTTTCCGCTGGCCAAGTCGGACTACACCCGTACGCGGCTGACTCACACACTGGAAGTGGCGAACGTGGGGCGTGGACTAGGCAAACATTTTGGGCTGCTCCTGCAAAAGCGCGGCGAGTTGCCGGGGCATCTGCACCCCGAAGACGTGGCCACCATCGTCAGCGTGGCCTGTCTGGCGCACGACATCGGCAATCCACCGTTTGGACACAGCGGCGAGGCGGCTATTCAGGAGTGGGCACAGCGGCACGAAAGCACGTTGCATGCGCAGATGTCGGCAGTGGAGTTCGGGGACCTGCGGCGCTTCGAGGGGAATGCCCAGAGCTTCCGCATTCTGGCCAGACTGTGGGCGCGTCAGCGTGAAGGTGGCGCACGGTTGACCCTGGCCAGTTACGGTGCCCTGCTCAAATACCCACGTGGCAGCGGACATGAGCGCGACAAAACTGACTGCGCAGGCAAAAAATTCAACTACTTTCAGGCGGATGCGACACTGGCAGAGGCAGTACGTGTGGGCCTCGGCTTGAGCGAACGCCGCGGTGCAGGCTGCTTTGCGCGGCATCCGCTGGTGTACCTGATGGAAGCCGCCGACGACATCTGCTACCGCGTGGTTGACCTGGAAGACTCGGAAGAGGCCGGGGTCATCTCGCGTGAACGTTTTGATGAGCTGCTGCGGCCCTTCTTGCCGGATTATTTACGCCGCATGTCCACTGCCGAATTGCGTGAACGCTCTACTTCCGAGCTCCGCGCACATGCCATTGGCGCGCTGATGGCTGCCGTAATGCATGTGGCGACCGCGCATCTGGACGAGTTGCGGGAAGGCACCTTCACACTGGCCCTGATAGATGCGATAGACCCGGAGATGCATGCCAGCTATGAAGCTCTGGGGGATGAAGTCAGGAAGACCGCCTATATAGATTCCCGGGTGCTGCAAGTAGAGTTTGCAGGCTTCAAGGTGATTGGCGGGCTACTGGACGAGTTGATGCAGGCGCTTCCGCCTAGCCTGGAGAGCAACGAGCGGCTCAGTAGCTCAGGACAGAAGTTGCTGAAGCTGCTGCCCAAGAAATACCTGCTGGTGCGGCCTGACGCGGACTTTCACGCTTTTGCCAAAGATGCAGACGCCGAAGCTATCGTGCGTGAACTGACGCCCTATGAGCGCACCTTGGTCATGACCGATTACGTTTCGGGGATGACAGACAGCTACGCGCTGGACATGCACCGCATCCTGACAGGGGTAAAGCTGCCCTAGCGTAGCGCTGCTGTGCGTCTGTCCGGGGCTGCCCCGGCCCCGGCTCTAAACTACCGGTATGACTCAGCCTTCTGAAAGCTCTTTCCAGGCCAGCGTTTCCAGTCTCAGCACGGCCGAGGTGCTGGACGCCCTGCGCGTGCAGCCGCAGCGCCCGCTGGAATTTTGGCTGCACGGCGAGCGGCTGGTGCCGGCCGGCTACCACCTCACCGAAATCGGCGCCGTCAGCACCGAGGCGGTGGACTGCGGCGGCCGGGTGGACCGCTGGCGCGAGACGGTGTTTCAGCTGATGGACGGCACCCCGGAAGAGGCGGAGCGTGGGTTCATGACCACCCGCAAGGCCCTGGCCATCTATGACCGGGTGGTCGGCCAGATCACGCTGGACCCGGCCGCCCCGGTGCGCTTCGAGTACGGCAACCTGTCCCGGCCGGCGCTGCGCTACGGCGTGGAGCGGCTGGAGCAGACGGATGAGCGGCTGACCGTTCACCTCAGCCTGCCGGGCGTGCAGTGCAAGGCGGGCGACGCCTGCAGGCTACCGGCCGGTCTGGTCACGGCGGGCGGCGAACTGACGGTGATGAGTACAGGCAGCTGTGAACCGGGCGGAGGCTGCTAGAGCCGGGCCTTTTGCCGCTGTGGAAGTATCATCGGAGTAAGTCACGCCTCTGGCTTTCCCGTATCCAGCCTGCACTGAGCTTCAGTCTCTCCGG
Organism: Deinococcus sp. Marseille-Q6407; assembly: GCF_946848805.1. Classification (NCBI taxonomy): domain Bacteria; kingdom Thermotogati; phylum Deinococcota; class Deinococci; order Deinococcales; family Deinococcaceae; genus Deinococcus; species Deinococcus sp. Marseille-Q6407. The sequence goes on along the minus strand of NZ_CAMPFU010000002.1, from coordinate 1,002,746 downwards.
ATGCTGCGCAGTTGCACCTTCAGGTGGTCCAGACGCCTTCTTTGCAGCGGCGTGCGTGGGTCGGGAGCCAGAGTCAAGCTGGAGTGCCGGGCCAGAGCATCCACGACCTCATGATGGGTCAGGCCGTCAGTAGCAAGGTGATCTGCGGAGTCTAGAGCGGCCAGTCCATGCAAGCAGCGGTCTATCTGCTCGGCGCCCCAGCTGCTTGCTCCTTCGCCCCGCGAGCGCAAACGGCGCAGCAGGGTTTCCCGTGACGCCAGCAGGGCGGCGTGCCGCACCTCTATGCCGGCCCGGCGCAGGCCGCCCACGATGTCATCAAAATAATCCGGGTTCACCAGTGTCATAGGTACGATGATGAAGCGATTGCTGTGTAGGGCGCTGCGGGCCAGCAGGTCGCGGGTGCCGCTGCGCCACAGGGCGGTGTCCTGAAAATCGCCGCGCAGCTCCGGTGGGGTCATGCGCTGAATCCCGAAGCCCAGCTGCTCCGGGTCGCAGACGAACGCGCCGGGAAGGCGGAAGGCTAGGGCGTAAAGGGCGTAAGCTGCCTGGGTCTTGCCCACCCCAAAAGGACCATTAATCCACAGTACCGGCATAGGCGCAGCATAGCCATTTCTCTGACTGCCGCTGTGCCATGCTGCCGGTATGACCGACCCCCGCGTTTTTGCCAGCGTGCAGGCTCTCTGGAGTGGCGCTGCACTGGCCGACCCTTATCCGGTGTACCGGCAGCTTCACCGCCTGACTGACGGAGATGGGCTGCTGAACATTCCAGAGCTGGGCGGCACCTTTGCCGTATCGCACGCGGCCGCCAGCGCGGTGCTGCGCTCGCCGCAGGCCCGCTCGGCCGAGTGGGGGGTTAGCTACAGCGACGGTTCGCGGTTGCTGCAGCACATGATGCTGTTTCAAAACGGCGCTGAACACGCCCGGCTGCGTGTGGCTGAACATGCGCGAGCTGGGCATTGACTTGCTGACTTCGGCGCCGCAAAAAGGCTGGAGCAGCACCCCCTGCGCCGGCCTGGTGATGATGAGCGAGGCCGCCCGCGCCCGGGTGGAGGCCACCGAATCGGTCAGCTTCAGCCTGGACCTGAAAAAGTGGCTGAGCATCATGCAGGCCTATGAGGCCGGCGGCCATGCCTACCACGCCACCATGCCCACCGACGGCCTGCGCCAGTTCCGCGATACCGTCCGCGAAATCAAGGCCTTCGGGCTGGCCGAGGCCGAAGCGGCGCAGTGGGAACTGGGCCGGCAGGTGCGGCAGCTGCTGGAAGAGGCCGGTTTCCCCAGCGTGGCCGCCCCCCGCTTCCAGGCCCCCGGCGTGGTGGTCTGCTACACCGACCGCGAGGACATCCGCACCGGGCGCGCTTTTGCCCAGGCCGGCCTCCAGATCGCGGCAGGTGTGCCGCTGCAGTGCGGCGAGCCGGATGACTTCTCTACTTTCCGCCTGGGCCTGTTCGGGCTCGACAAATTGCAGGACGTGCCCGGCACGGTGACCCGCTTCCGTCAGGGGCTGGAACAGGTGCTGGCGGACCGCTGAGTGGTTGCCGGATAAGCGCTGAGCGCCGGGCTCTGACTCCCTAGCACACCAGTCGCCGGCGGCAGCTTTGCCCCGGCGGCTCTGCCGAATCAGGCATAGTGGGGGAGTGATGCAGCTCAAGGTGGCTTCCCATTCCGCGCCCAAGGCGCTGGCCGGCGCGGTGTCCGGCCTCCTGCGTGAGTCGCCGCAGGTGGAACTTCAGGCAGTCGGGCCGCAGGCGGTCAATCAGGCGGTCAAGGCGCTGGCCATCGCACGCGGCTACCTCGAAGGCGACGGCATCGACCTGATCGTGCAGCCGACGTTTGCACCGGCCAGCCGCGGCGGGGTGCAGATGCTGCTGCTGGTCACGGCCATTCGCCGGCTTTAGCCTGGGCTTAAGGTTCGGTTGCTATGCTGCAACCATCCGCAAGTACGGCACGTATTGCAGGTTGTGGGGATACGGCGGACTCGCTTGTTCGACACTGCTCCGCCGCAGACTGACTGAATTTCCGGCCCGGCTCAGGCCAAAGTGGCCCCTGGCGCGGAATCACAACTAAGGAGAACGATTGATGGACCCGATGATGTATAGCGCCGGCGGGAGCACATCCTATATGCCGCTGATTTTGCTGTTGATGGTGCTGTCGTTTGCTGTGCAGTTCTGGCTCAAGAACACCTACGGCCGCTGGATGAACGTGCGCAACAGCGCCGGCCTGACCGGGGCCGAGGTGGCCCGCCGCATGCTGGATGATGCCGGATTGCAGCACGTGCCGGTCAAAATGACTCCCGGTGAACTGAGCGACCACTACGACCCCATCAAGGACGAGGTGTACCTCAGCGAATCCAACTTCCGCCTGCCCAGCGTGGCGGGTGCTGCGGTGGCCGCGCACGAGGTGGGCCACGCCATTCAGGACAAAATCAGCATGCCGGCCCTGGTGGCCCGTGGCAAGCTGGCGGTGCCGCTGTCGATCGGCAGCAACCTGGCGCCGTGGATGTTCCTGATCGGTCTGGCGCTGCACTTTGGCCCGCTGATCTGGCTGGGCGTAATTCTGTTCGGTGGCGCGCTGCTGTTTCACCTGATTACCCTGCCGGTGGAGTTCGACGCCAGCCGCCGCGCCCTGGCTTACCTGCGCTCCAACGGCCTAGTCTCGGCCGGCGCCGAGAGCAGTGGTGCCCAGAAGGTGCTGACTGTGGCTGCCATGACCTACGTGCTGGCTTTCGCCATGGCGCTGGCCCAGTTCCTGCACTTCCTGGGCCTGGCCCGCAGCGACGACTGAGCCCTGGGGAGACCCAGCAGGCAATAAAAAAAGCGGCAGAGGGGAGAACCCTCTTGCCGCTTTTTTACTGCTGGATACCTGGCCTCAGACGTTGAAGCCGAACATCCGCATCTGGCGCTTGCCGTCTTCGGTCATCATTTCCATGTTCCACGGTGGCGTCCAGACGAATTCCACATTCACGTCGGACACGCCGTCCAGGCGGCCCACAGCCATTTCGGCGTCGGCGCGGATCAGGTCCTGTACCGGGCAGCCCACGCTGGTCAGGGTCATGGTGATCTCCACCTGTCCCGTGGGGTTAATCTCCACCTCGTAGATCAAGCCCAGGTCAACCACGTTCACCGGGATTTCCGGGTCCTTGACGATCTTGAGGGCTTCGAGTACCTGCTCGGTGGTGGGCAGGTCGCTGGCCGGCTGAACGTGGGGCAGATCCTGCGCGACCCAGTCGTTGGTGCCGCCCTGCAGGTTGTGCAGGCGGCTTTCGTCGTAGCCATGCTGGGCCAGGAACTCGGCGGCCTGCATGGAGCGCACGCCACTGCGGCAGATCAGAATGGTGTCCCGGTCCTGGGGAATTTCGCTGTAGCGCTCGGTCAGCTGGCTGAGGGGAATGTTGACGGCGCCTTCGGCATGCACGTCGGCGTACTCGTTTTCCTCGCGCACATCAATCAGCTGGTACTGATCGGTCTGCTGCAGCTTCTCGCTGGCTTCCTGGGGCGACAGTTCTCGAATAGACATAGAGCCAGCATAATTCAAGCGGCCGGGGTGAAATGTAGGGCCCCCTGACGCCGGCAGCGCGGGCTAGACTCGGGGTCATGACTCTCCCGCCGCTGCCCGGTTCTCAGGTCACCTTGATTGATCTGCGCCCCCAGGAACTGCGCTTTGCCGACCCGCTGGAAAAGCTGCTGCCGCAACACCCGGTGCGGGCGGTGTCGCTGGCCGCCATCGAGCAGGGCCAGCACGGGCTGACCCCGGCCGACGGCCCGCTGCTGGTACTGTGCGAGCGGGGCGTGCGCTCGCCGCTGGCCGCCCGCTTTCTGGAAGCCGACGGGCTGGACGCCCAGGTGTATCCCGGCGGCGTGCCGGCCCTGAAACGGGCCCTGAGTTCCCAGGAGTACTGAGTTCGCAGGAACACACTGATTCTGGAGCAGCGCCCCCGGCTTCAGGCGTCGCGCCGCAGCTGCCCGCAGGCCCACCAGGCCAGCGAATAGAGCAGCACGCTGCTGACGAACAGCGGCAGGTAGCCCCAGCGGTCGGCGGCCAGCCCACCCAGCACCGGAGCAAACAGGGCCACGCCCACCAGCGTGTTGAGGGTCCCGATATAGCGCCCACGCGACTCAGGCGGCGAGATGTTGAGCAGGTGATTGTTGTTGCCCAGGTTAAAGCCCTGCACCGCCACGCTGGAGAGCACGAACACCAGTCCGTAGGCCAGCGGCGGCCAGCCGAAGTGTCCGGCCAGCAGGGCGGTGGCCGGTGCCAGGGCCGCAAAAGCGGCCGCGTAGCGCAGAATCCGCCTGGAGCCTTTGCGCTCGGCCACCCGCTGCCAGCCCACGTTGCTGAGCGGGGCCGCCGCCGTGGTCGCCATCACGAAGGTGCCCAGTGACGCCGCCGGGAAGTCCAGGTCGCGCAGGGCGTACACCGCGTAAAAAGGCTCGCTGACAGCCCCAAAAGCCAGCAGCAGGCGCACGTTCTGAAAAGCTTTCAGGGCCGAATCCTGGAGCGAGTGCGGAATGGCGCGCAGTTCGCTGCGAAAGTTTCCCGGTGGCAGCGGCTGGTCCGGTGGTTCTTCCACCCGGCCGAACACGCCGTACCCGGCGGTCAGCGCCACGGTGCCCAGCAGGAAAATCAGGGCGTAGTTGTAGGGAAAAGCCAGCCCCGAACCCAGAATCCAGCGCACGCCCAGCCCCGAGAAGAAGGCCAGCAGTCCGCCGTAGAGGTTGCGGGTGCCGAAAAACCAGGCCCGGCGCGGCGCCGGCACCGTCTTGCTGACAATCTCCAGCCAGGGCAGCCCCGAGACGCCCGAGGCCAGGGCATTGACCAGCATCGCCAGCAAAAAGACCGTCAGGCAGAGGGCCGGCCAGTCGGTCAGGAAAGCGGCGCAGGCGGCCATCAGCAGGTAAGTGACCGTGCGCACCGTGGCGGCTGAGCGGTACAGCGGCAGCTTGTGCGTCAGCGGGCGCGCCCGCGCCGCGATATACAGCTGCGGCAGCATCCAGCCGCCCTGCCCGATGGCCGGCAGCAGCCCGATCACCACGTTGGGCGCGCCCAGCTTGGCCGCGAACCCGGCCATCACGATGGCCACGTTCATAAAGCCCTCGCCCAGCAGTACCAGCCAGCCGTTGAGCACGCCCAGGCGTTCGTTGGCAGACCAGTCCCGCCAGGGGCGAGTCAGAGAAGGACGCGGCATCCGCTGCATTATGCGCTCAGCTCTTGGCTCAGAGCTTGCCGCAGTTTCAGGCGCCCTGCGCCCGGGCGGCCCGCATCAGGGCCTGATCCTGCAGCAGGTCCAGCGCCGCGATGACTTCGCGCGAGCTGGCGGAGAAGCTGGTGACCAGCTGCCGCTGGGCGTGGGTGCGTTCGCCGGCCTCCACCGCTTCCAGCACCCCGGCCGCCTCGCGGTGAAAGTGGGCATGTTTGGCGCGCAGGTCGGTAAAGGCCGGCAGCTCGCCGTAGGCCCGTTCGCCGTCGCTGTGAATCCATTTGCCTAGAGCGCAGTTGTGGTCGGCCCGCACCGCACTGATGTCGAAGTCCTCTTGGCTCTCGCCCTGAATGGCGTCGCGCAGCCGCTTGGTCCAGTTCAGGTGTGCCTGCACGGCGCCGGGAATATCCAGCGTGGCAAGGTCGGCGTTGTCGGGATCGACCGATTCCGGTGCAACCGTGAGTGTTGGCCTGATAAAAATATTTTTAACCCAATCGAAAAAACCCATGCGCATCAAGCTATTCCGTGCCTCAGACAGAGAACTGACAGAACGCTGGATTAAAACCCGGCGGCAGATGTTTTGCTGAGTGCTCTGGAAAGGCCCGGCGGCAAGAAAATCTGTCAGGCACGAAAGAATCATCCCAGAAAAGATATTTAGCCTAAACCAGAGAGAATGAAAAAACCAATATCTCTGATATTAACAGCCTTTGTTGGACTGACCAGTTCAGCTCAGGCACAGGCAAACTGGACTGACCTGTGGCGGCTGTTGGGTACAGGCCAGTCCACCGTCCCCGGCGGCGACCTCGTCTACCAGTTGAAAGATGGGAAAGGCACGTCAGTTAATGTGGCCGCCAGCATACAAACCACAGGAGGATACGCATCTGCCATAGAGCTGACAGCTTTCAAGTTCGGCGGCCGCCTCAATGCGGCTGAAGTCGGGCTGCTAGCTTCTGATGTGAACCGGTTGGCGCAACAATGCTTCAACAGTTCACCGGACCGGAGTGCGGATATTCGCTGATTCTTGCTGAACAATAAGGCCGAAAATCGTAGCATTTTTTATACTGCTGGCACTCGCGGTGATGAGGCCGGGTTCGGTCCGCTGCGGGTGGCAGTCTCCAAACGGAATAATACCCAGGCCGATTCCATGTCCGTAGCTCTAAGCCGCAGTGGCCGACCTGGCACAGCCTCCTGGGTCAAGACCTGCGGGTTTTCTGGCTGACCCCTGGACCCCCTGGCCTGCGCTGCCACCTGCGCCGCCTGCCAATGTTCCCCAGTCCATCAACCTGGCCGCGCTGGCCCGCTACACTGGCCTGCTATGCTGACGCCCCCTGCCGTGCCCACCCCCCTGACCCGCAAGCCCGAAGTGATGGCCCCCGCCGGCGGCCGCGCCCAGATCCGGGCAGCGATAGAGGCCGGGGCCGACGCCGTGTTTTTCGGGGTGAATCCGCCCGAGGCAGACGCGCGGCAGGGCGGGGCCGGCTTTCATGCGCGGGCCAAAGTGGGTATCGCGTCCGAGGAACTGCCGGAAGTGATGCGCGAACTGCACGAGCGGGGCGTGCAGGGTTTTGTGACCTTCAACATTCTGGTGTTTGACCGTGAACTGCGCCGCGCCGAGAAAAGCCTGATCGCGCTGGCCGAAGCGGGCGTGGACGCCGTGATCGTGCAGGACCATGGGGTGGCCCGGCTGGCCCACGACATCTGCCCGGACCTGCACATCCACGGCTCGACCCAGATGAGCATCACCTCGGCCGAGGGCGCCGAGCTGGCCCGCCGGTTCGGGGCCAACCGGGTGGTGCTGGGCCGCGAGCTGAGCCTGAGCGACATCGAGCGCATTCGCCGCCAGACCGACCTGGAGCTGGAAACCTTCGTGCACGGGGCGCTGTGCGTAAGCTACTCGGGCCAGTGCTTTTCCTCCGAGGCCTGGGGTGGCCGCTCGGCCAACCGGGGGCAGTGCGCCCAGGCCTGCCGCCTGCCCTACGAGATGTTCGTGGACGGCGAGTACCGCGACCTGGGCGACGCCCGCTACCTGCTGTCGCCCGGCGACCTCTACACCCTGCACCAGATTCCCGAACTGGTCAGAATTAGCGTGGACTGCCTCAAGATTGAAGGCCGCTACAAGGACGCCGAGTTCGTGGCACTGACCACCGCGGCTTACCGCCGCGCGGTGGACGAAGCCTGGGCCGGGCTACCGCTGTCGGTGACGCCGCAGGAAGAACAGGACCTGGAGCAGATCTACTCGCGGGGGCTGGGGCCGCACTTCATGACCGGCACCAACCATCAGGCGGTGGTGCGTGGGCGCGCGCCCCGGCACCGTGGCGTGCGGGTGGGCACTGTGCGTGGTGTCACCGAGCGCGGCGTGCTGGTGGAGCTGGAACAGCCGGTCAAGCCCGGCGACGGTCTGGTGTTCGACCCCGCCAACTGGCGCAAGCCCGAGGGCCGCGAGGAAGGCGGCTTCGTGTACGGCCTGTGGCAAAGCGGCGTGCAGGTGGAAGCCGGGAATGTGCGCCCCGGCCGAGTCTACGAGCTGCGGTTCGGACGCGGCGCGGTGGACGGCGGCCGCGTGCGCGAGGGCGACCCGGTGTGGCGCACCCAGGACCCGGGCCTGAACGCCCGCATCCGCCCGCTGACCGACGCGGCCGACCCGGTGTACACCCGCCCGCTGGCGGCGCAGTTCGTGGGCCGACTGGGCGAGCTGCCCGCGCTGACCCTCACCGACGAAGAAGGCCGCAGCGTGACCGTGCAGGGCGAGAGCCCGCTGGGGGGGGCCCGCAACCGCGCTCTGGACGAGGCCGGTCTGCGCGAGCAGCTGGGGAAACTGGGCGGCACCGGCTATCACCTGGGCGAGTTCAGCGCCGAGCTGGAGCCGGGGCTGTTCCTGCCGCTGGGCGCGCTGAATGCCCTGCGCCGCGACGCGGTGGGTGCCCTGACCGAACTGCGCGGCCAGACCCCCGAGCGGACGGCGGTGCCGCAGCTGGCGGAAGCGCTGCGGGCCAGCGTGCAGCCGAGCGCAGCGGCCCCGGCCAGCCTGCCGCCGCAGCTGCACGTGCTGGTGCGGACACCCGAGCAACTGGAAGCCGCGCTGGCAGAGCGCCCCGACTCCATCACTCTGGATTATCTGGAACTCTATGGCCTGAAACCCAGCGTGCAGCGGGTCAAGGACGCCGGCATCACGGTGCGGGTCGCCAGCCCGCGCATTCTCAAGCCCACCGAGCAGAACCTCCAGAAATTCCTGCTGGGTCTGGACGCCGAGCTGCTGGTGCGCTCCGGTGGCCTGCTGGAAGGCCTGCAAGGTGTGGACGCGCCGCATCCGCTGACCGGTGACTTTTCCCTCAACGCCGCTAACGTGCTCACCACCCGCGCCCTGCTGGACCTGGGCCTTAGCCGCATTACACCCACTCATGACCTGAACGCGCAGCAAATCAGCGAGCTGGCCGAGTTGGTGGGCCCTGAGTCTCTGGAGCCGATCGCCTATCAGCACCTGCCGGTCTTTCACACCGAGCACTGCGTGTTCTGCCGCTTTCTCAGCGACGGCACCAACTACACCAACTGTGGCCACCCCTGCGAGTCACACCGGGTGGCCCTGAAAGACGAGCGCGGCGTGCAGCACCCGGTGATGGCCGATGTGGGCTGCCGCAACACGGTGTTCGAGGGCCGCCCGCAGGTGGCCGGCATGCACCTGGACGACTGGCGGGCGGCGGGCCTGCGGCACTTCCGGCTGGAATTCGTCCACGAGACGCCCAAGCAGGTGCGCGAGGTCATCGCCCTGCACCGGGACTACCTGGACGGCCGCCTGAGCAGCGCCGAGCTGGAAGAAGCGCTGGAAGGCCTGGGCGAGCAGGGCGTGACCGAGGGCAGCCTCTTCGTGCCGCGCGACTTCGGACTGCTGGACGAACTGCCGATGGTGTGAGCGTCAGCGGCGCTCCATGCTGCCCAGCAGAGCATCCAGACCCAGCTCGAAGCCGCCGGCCGGCCCGCTGGCTCCGAACAGGCCGCTGCGCTCCAGCTCGGCGTACCCATGCAGGAAGGTCCAGTAAGCGACTGCCCAGCCGGTGTCGTCCGGGTTGCCGCTGAGCCGGCCGACCAGCGCCAGCAGCGTATTCCAGAGCTGTTTGCCGGCACTCTGGGCCAGCGCCTCGGCACTGCGGGGAGCCGCCGGCTGCAGCAGCAGGGCATACAGATGGGGATGCTGGCGGGCATAGTCCAGATATTGCTGCGCGGCCTGCACCAGGGCTGCGCGCGCTGACGTGGCTGACCCGGCGGCCTTCTGGAGCTGGCGGTCCAGCTGCGCAGCGGCCAGGTCGCTCATGGCGTCCAGCAGCGTTTCGCGGCCGGGAAAGTGCCGGTACAGGCTACTGGGACGCACCTGCAGCTGTTCGGCCAGGGGGCGCATGGTAAGCGCTTCAGGGCCGCCGCTTTCCAGCAGAGTCAGTGCTGTGTCCAGAATCTGTTCGCGGCTGAGTTTGGCAGGTTGAGGCACGGTGAACAGTGTACGCCTTGAACTCTTGCCTTCCAAAACGTACGGCGTTCACCATGAAAACGAACGCCGTACGTTTTGTCTGGCCCGCAGCCCTGAGCGCCGAGGTTCCGACCGATCTCTGGCTGCCTGCCTCGCCGCAGCAGGTCTGGGCGGTGCTGAGCGATGTGGAACGCTACCCGGAGTGGAACCCAGTCATCGTGCGGCTGGACGGGCCGCTGGTCGCGGGAGCACGCATCACGTTTACCAATCGCAGTGTGGATGGACAGGAGATGACCTTTCGCCCTCGCCTGCTGACGGTGCAGCCGGATCAGGAACTGCGCTGGCAGGGGCAGCTGGGTCTGCCTGGCCTGTTCGACGGCGAACATTATTTTCTGCTCAGCGCTGAGAACGGCGGCACCCGGCTGGTTCACGGCGAGCATGTCCGGGGCCTGCTGGTGCCGTTGATGCGCGGCCGGCTGCGCGGCGATATCCGCGACAACTTCGGGCGGATGAACGAGGCGCTGGCACGGCGGCTGCAGGCCCAGGGCTGAAGCGGGGCTCTGCGGGCCGGGAAGCTCCCGCCCTCAGCCTTCCAGCTGCACGGCAGCATTCACCATAAAATCCGTTTGCAGAGCGTAATCCTTGCCGCCGGCATAGTCGCTGGCGGTCAAGACCAGGTTCACGTCCAGCACCCAGCGCCCGCCCTGTGAGTCGTACAGTTTGACGGCCAATGGAAAACTGAGCATCAGGCTGGTGAGGTGCCCGGCTGCGTCCTGCTCCGAGCGCTGCTGCGGCGGCTCCAGCAGGTCCAGGTGCAGCAGCTGGGCGCCGGCATCCTGAGACGCCAGGGCCGCGTGGACCTCGCCGGTCAGGAGGGCTGCGGCATTGCTGGTCAGCCGGGCCAGCAACGCGGCGGCGCCTGCGGCATGTTCCAGCCCAGTCAGGTACACGGTCTGGCCGCCGGGCAGGCTATGGCTGTGGACGGAAACCATGCCGGGCAGTCTAGCGGAGCCTGGCCTGGAGCCGGGAACCTGACCGACCCTGCACGGGGCTGTGCCAAGTTCGCCAGCCGGCGCCCCCTACACTGCGCGGGTGAGAGAGCAGCTCATACAAGTCAGCGACTATACCAAGCGCTTCGGACAGCAGACAGCGGTGGACAACCTCAGCTTCAGCGTGGGCGCAGGCGAGTTGTTCGGGCTGCTGGGCAGCAACGGGGCTGGCAAGACCACCACCATCCGGGCGCTGGTGGGGCTGACTCGGCCTACCGCCGGCGCTGTGCGGGTGGCCGGCTACGACGTATGGGCGCAGCCGCTGCAGGCCAAGGCCGCCTTCGGCTATATCCCCGACCGGCCCTACCTGTACGGCAAGCTGACTGCCCGTGAGCTGCTGCGGTTCGTGGCCGACCTTTACCGGGTGCCGAACCCTGGCCCAGAGATCGAGCGCTGGCTGGAGCTGTTTCGCCTGACCGAGTACGGCAATGAACTGGTGGAAACCTATTCGCACGGCATGCGCCAGAAAGTTGCCATTATCGCGGCAATGCTGCCCGACCCGCCGGTGCTGATTGTGGACGAACCGATGGTGGGGCTGGACCCCCACGCGGCGCGGCAGGTGCGTGAGCTGTTCCGTGCCCACGCCGACCGGGGCCGCGCCGTGCTGCTGACCACCCACTCGCTCCCGCTGGCCGAGGCCGTCTGTGACCGGCTGGTGGTGCTGGACCGAGGCCGGGTGCTGGGCGCCGGGACCATGGACGATCTGCGCGCCCAGACCGGCACCGTGGCCGGCGGAGTCGAAGGAGATAGCCTAGAACGGGTGTTTTTCCGGCTGCTGGAAGAAGAACAGATGAACGAACGCGCCGCCAGGGCCACGGCTGGGGCCGCCGAATGAGCCGCAGCGCGCCGTCGCTGCTGGCCCTCAAAGCCCGTGCCTCGGCCAATGCGTTTGCGCGGGCCAACAAACTGGGCTATCTGCTGCTGGGCCTGCTGGCCCTGGCGCTGATGTACGCCGGCGTAAAGGGCAGCTGGCAGGCGCTGAATTTCCTGGGCACTTTCGGAGATATCGGCTTGGCGGTGTTTGCACGGGTGCTGGAAATCGGGCTGATCGTGCTGACTTCCGGGGTGGCGTTCAGCGCCACTACAGCGGCCATCACCACGCTGTACCTCAGCGACGACCTCAATTTCCTGCTGGCACAGCCGCTGCCTGCCGCGCGGGTGTTCGGGCTGAAGGTCTTCGAGACTTTCCTGAACACGGCGCTGGTGCCGCTGCTGCTCACCTTGCCGGTGCTGCTGACCCTGGCGGCGTTTCTGGGGGCACCGGTCTGGGCGTATCCGGTCATTGTGCTGACCGGCGTGACCATCTTTGCTGCGCCGGTGGGCCTGGGCGCGCTGCTGGCGGTGGGCCTGATGCGGGCAGCACCGGCCGGCCGGGTGCGCGATGTGGCGACCGGGCTGGGCGTCGTCTTCAGCGCCGGGCTGGTGTTTGCGGTGCGGGCGATGCGCCCCGAGACTATCTTGAACCGGCTGCAGAACCCTGAAGATTTTGCCCGGGTGCTCAGCGAGTTTGCCGGCCCCACCAACCCGCTCCTGCCGCCTTCCTGGGCTGCACAGGGCGTGTGGCAAGCGGCGCGGGGCGAAATGCCACTGGCCCTGGTGCCGCTGCTGGCCCTGACCGCCGGTCTGCTGGCCCTGGCAACCTGGCTGGCCGGCAAGGCCTATCAGGAAGGTTGGGCCCGCGCTCTGGATTCGAGCACGCCCAAGCTGGACCCCCGGCCGCGCGGCCCCAGCGCCGGCGAACGCTGGCTGGGCCGGCTCGGTCCGGCCGGCACCCTGGCCTACAAGGACTGGCGGCTGATTCTGCGCGACCCCACCCAGTGGAGCCAGCTGCTGGTGGTGGTGGCCCTGGCCGGTGTGTACCTGATTTCGGTGCAGGGCGTGCCGCTGCCTTACCCACAATTCCGCGAGATTCTGGGTTATCTGCAGCTGGTCTTTCAGGGCTTTATCGTGGGCGCGGTGGCCGTGCGGCTGTCGTTTCCGGCGGTCAGTCTGGAGGGCCGCGCTTTCTGGCTGCTGCGTACTGGCCCCATTACCGCCCGGCAACTGGTGCTGAGCAAGTTTCTGTCGTTGCTGCCAGTCACGCTGCTGCTCAGTGTGGGGCTGGCGGTGGCCAGCGGCCGCATCATGGCAGTGGGGCCGGCGGTGATGCTGGTCGGGCTGCTGCTGGCCGTCAGCAACGCGCTGGTGATCACGGCGCTGGGCACCGGCATGGGCGCGGCCAACCCACGCTTTACCGCCGACAACCCGGCCGAAATCGGCGTCAGCCCGGCGGGGCTGGGCTTTATGGGCCTCAGCCTGCTGTACGCGGCCGGCTCGGCGGCGCTGCTGGGCAAAGCGGCCATCGGCAGCATCCTGCGCCCCGACCTGTTTTCCGGCTTCTCGGCGCTGTGGTCGCTGGAAGGCGTGCTGGGCCTGAGCGCCCTGCTGCTGCTGACCGTCTTCGGTACCTGGGGCGCCCTGCGGTTCGGCTGGCGGGGGCTGGAGCGCTGGGAATAGGCGCCTGCCGGGCCGGAAACTGCCTACTCGCAGCTCAGCGCCGCTTCCCGCGAGGCCCAGACATACTGCACCTGCTGGGGTGGCAGCGCCCGCAGAATGGCGGCCCGGCTCTGTGCAGGCTGGGCGCTGGCCTGAACGAGGTTCCCGGCGCGGTCATAGTCCAGCTGAATACGGCTGAGCCGCCGCCCCGCCTGCCAGCGCTCCTGCGTGACCTGGTTCTGCCGCCCGGCCCAGTCCAGCCAGAAGTTCCACTCGGTCCGCGCTGCGCCGCCCAACTCCACCTTCCGGAAACGCCGCAGCGTGCCGCGCCCATCGCGCCAGAAGGTCCGCGCTTCCTGACGGCCGCCACAGGGGTCCCGCCAGACGCGAGTCCGGGCGTGGTAGTGGCCCGCCGCAATCTGTTGGTTCACGAATGCGGCATTGTCGCTGGGAGCCGCCAGAGCGCCGGGCAGGCTGATCAGCAGCGCCAGGGACGGCACGAGGCGGGGCAGCAGGAAAGGGCGCATGGGCCCAGGCTAGCGTCTGTTCTGCACCGCAGCGTTGGGCAGCTGAGTAAAGTGCCGGGCTGTCAGACAGCGCTGTGGAAGCGGGCCAGCCGCCCCACCCAGCGCCGGGTCTGCGCCGGCGAGCGCAGCCGCATCACGTCCAGGTGGGGAGAGCGGGCCAGCTGGCGGGGCGTGGTGCGCCTCCGTTTCCAGTGAGTTTTGAAGAACCAGCGCAGAATGCCGTCGCGTGCCAGCAGGGTCTGCCACTGCTCCCGGTTGCCGTTCCAGAGTTCCTCACGCGTCCACATCCGCCGCAGCGTGCGCGTCAGCAGCCGCCAGAACACCACCGGAGCTGGGTAGTCCAGCCACACCACGGTGTCCGCACGCGGCCAGCTGATGTCCTGCGCTTTGGTGTAGTTGCCGTCCATCACCCAGGCGTCCTGCGCGGTAAAGGCGTCCACGGCGGCGCGGAACTCTGCAAGCGGCGCTTCCTGCCAGCCAGCCAGATGCTGCCAGGCGTCCTGCTCGGCGTGGGGAAGCCCCAGCACCCGCCCCAGTTCGCGGGCCAGGGTGGTCTTGCCGCTGCCGGTGGTGCCGATGACAAGGATTCGCCGTGGATGAGGTTTGAGCATCAGGGACTGAAGCTAGCGTGCCGGGCCCGGAAGAGGAATGCGCCAGATGGCTTAGCGGCGCGGGAAACAAAAGACAACCGCCGCTCCCGGTTGGAAACGGCGGTCCATCTGGTGGAGGCTAAGAGATTCGAACTCTTGACCCTCCGCTTGCAAAGCGGATGCTCTCCCGCTGAGCTAAGCCCCCTCAGCGCTGAAGAATCTTAGCACGGTTCTCATTTGTTGGCAAGCGTTACCCTGTGAAGCATGACGCACCTTTTTCCCCGCACGGCTTCCCGCTCGGGCCTCAGTGACACCATCGCCGCCGTGGCGACGGCGCCGGGGCATGCGGGGGTGGGGGTGGTGCGGGTCAGCGGCCCGCAGGCCCTGCCGCTGGCCGACCGGCTCTTCCGGGGTCGCTGCCAGCCTTCGGCCACGCCGGGCGGCCGTTTCCTGTTCGGACACCTGCTGGACGCGCAGGGCGAGGTGCTGGACGAGGGCCTGTGTCTGATTTTCCGGGGTCCGCATTCCTACACCGGCGAGGACGTGGCCGAATTCCAGACCCACGGCAGCCCCGCCGTGCTGGCCGAGGTGCTGACCCGTTCGCTGGAGCTGGGTGCTCGCCCTGCCCGGCCCGGCGAGTTCACGCTGCGGGCCTATCTGGCCGGCCGGCTGGACCTGACCCAGGCCGAAGCGGTGCTGAATCTGGTGGAATCCAGCACCGACACCGCCCGCCGGCAGGCCACCCTGGGGCTGTCGGGGGCGCTGGGCGAGCGGGTAGACGCCATCGCCCGCGACCTGACCCTGACTCTGTCCAGCATCGCCGCGCTGCTGGACTACCCCGACGAGGGCGTGCCGGAAGCGGAGCGCCAGGCCCCGCTGGCCCGCGCCGCCGCCGAACTGGAAGCCCTGCTGGGCACCGCGCAGGCCGGGCGGGCGGCGAATCAGGGTGCCCGCATCGCCTTGGTCGGGGCGCCCAACGCCGGCAAATCCAGCCTGCTGAATGCGCTGCTGGGCTACGAACGCTCGATCGTCACGCCGATTGCGGGCACCACCCGCGATTATCTGGAAGCGGGCCTCTCGCTGGCCGGAGTGCCGGTCACGCTGGTAGACACTGCCGGCCTGCGCGATACCGCAGACGTGGTGGAAGCGGCCGGGGTGCGGCAGGCCTACGCCCTGGCCGAAGGCGCCGACCTGGTGCTTACCCTCAGCGACGGCTCGCAGCCGCGTGAAGCGCTGCCGCTGACCCTACCGGCCGGCGCGCGGGCCATTCACCTGCGCACCAAGGCCGACCTGCTGGCCGCATGGGACGACCCCGCCTGCCTGCCGGTCAGCGCCCAGACCGGCGAGGGCCTGCCGGAACTGCGGGAGCGGCTCCAGGCCGAGTTGCTGGGCGACGCCTCCCGCAGTGAAGCCTGGCTGGGCAGCGAGCGGCAGGCCGACGCTGCCCGCCGGGCGCTGGAGCATGTGCAGCTGGCGCAGTCGCTTCCCGACGACCTGGCCTCCATCGAGCTGGAAGAAGCGCTGCTGGCACTTGCGGAGCTGACCGGCCGCGACGTGAAGGACGACGTGGTGGACGCCGTCTTTCGCAACTTCTGCGTGGGGAAATAGGGCAGAGGGGGCGAGGCACAGCCCACAGCCCGCAGCCGCTCTTATCCCACGCCCCCGGGCGCTCCTTACACTGCAGCATGCCCAAAATGACATATTGGATGGCTCTGACACTGGCCCTGTGGCCGGCTTCTGCCCTGGCGGGCGGCGGCAGCTCCGCTCCTGTGGCTGCGTCTGGAACGATGGTTTCGGCTGCCTCTATCCCCGCTTTACCTCTGCGCCGTGCGGAGCCGGCGGGCACGGTCTCTGCTCCTCGGTCTCCTGCTCCTCAGCCCTCTGCTCCTCAGGCCCCCGCAGTCCAGACCGAGAACACCACCCTCGCCCTGGGCGACTTCCAGAGTCCGGCGCAGTGGACTTATCCGGCGCAGCCCCAGGCCAGCGGCCGCGTACCCGCCGTCCTGCTGATTCACGGCTCCAGCCCGGCCGATATGGACTTTACCTACACCGGGCCGCAGGGACAGGTCGTGTCCAGCATCTTCAAGGACATCTCGCAGGCGCTGGGGCAGAGCGGCATTGCCAGCCTGCGCTACAACAAGCGTTATGTGAGCGGCCCCGGTCAGGTGGACTATGCCCGCTTTTACGGCCAAGCTGACCTGAACACCTTCCTGGCCGACGCCCAGACCGCTCTGGACACCATGCGCCACAACCCCTGCATAGACCCGAAGCAGATTTATGTGTATGGCTGGAGCGAAGGCAGCACTGTGGCTGCCGAACTGGTGCGCCGCAACCCCGATGTGGCGGGCCTGATCGTGCAGGGGCCGGTGGCGCTGGACTGGCCTGAACTCTTTGAAGCCCAGCTGACCGATGTGCAGTTGCCTTATCTGCGCCAGGTGGCTCCTGGCGGCCTGAGTGCCGAGAATCTGGCCGCCGTGCTGGCCGCGCCGGGCGCCGGCCTGGTGGCCCGCAACGCCGTGGGCTTTGCACTAGACCCCAGCAGCTTTACGGGCGGCGCGCCCAAACTCAACCCCGCTGCCGACCGTGATGGAAATGGCGTGATTGATCTGGACAGCGAGTACCTGACCGGGGCGCGGCAGAGCCTGGCGACGCAGCTGAACTCGCCTGCCGGATTCCTGAACATCTACAGCCCGGCGCGGGCGCTGCCCAGCGTGACCGCTCAGGCGCCGCAGCTGAAGGTGCCGGTGCTGGTCCTGCAAGGCACCAACGACGCCAACACGCCCGCCGCTTACCTGCCGCGCCTGACGGAAGCGCTGGACGCGGCCAGGGTGGACAGCACAGTGCGCCTGTATCCTGGCCTGGGCCACAGCCTGGGGCCGGCCACCAGCCTGGTGGCCGATGATTTCGCGCCGATTGCCCAAGAACCGCTGCGGGACTTGGTGAAGTGGCTGAGAGAAAAGAGCAGCCAGAAGTAGGCTGCGTCAGGGGCGGCAGGAAGGCCGGCGCCTCAGCTTTCCTCCGCCATCCCCAGCACGTCCAGCACGCCGCTGCCACGGGTGGCGTCTTCCAGCGCCTGAGCGAAGCTGGCCTCGTCCTCAGGGTAAAGCTGCAGCGGCAGCGTTACGCCTTCGGGTGTGTAAGCTTCCTCGCCCTTGATCACGTCCCAAGTGTCCAGCAGGTGGTACAGGGCGCCCTGCTCGGCAAAACCCACGCTGACCGTGGCTTGCAGCCGGGGCCGCACCACGAGGTGCTGGGCGGTCCGCAGCACCTCGGCCGCGCCGCCGCCGTAGGCCCGCGCCAGCCCGCCGGTGCCCAGCTTGACGCCGCCGTAATAGCGCACCACCACCACCATCACGTGTTGCAGCTCCTGGCCCTCGATGGCCCGCAGGATAGGCGCACCTGCCGTGCCGCCCGGTTCGCCGTCGTCGTTGAAGCGGTATAGCTCGCCGATGCGGTAAGCCCAGCAGTGGTGGGTGGCGTCCGGGTATTTGGCGCGCACTTCGGCCAGAAAAGCCAGCGCGTCCTGCGGGGTGTCGGCGCGGCGGGCATAAGCCAGGAACTCGCTGTTCTCGATCACGCTGCCGCAGCGGTGCGGAGCCGCCAGGGTGGTAAAAGGGTCGGGCAGCCGGGCGATGTCGGTCACAGCAGGCCCCGGCGCTCCAGTTCGGCCCGCGCCTGCCACAGCACCAGACAACTGCTGCCGTCCTGAATCTCGCCGCGTGCCAGCCGGGCGTAGGCTTCCGCCAGCGGCACGGTGAACCGCTCGATGGTTTCGGTGGCCTCGTGCGCCGTGTCGCCCAGGCGTACACCCAGTGCCAGCAGCGGCAGAAACACCACCCCGCTGATGCTGGGCTGCGTGTAAAAGCCCGGCAGCGCCACCCACTCGGCCGCCTCGCCGCCCACTTCCTCTTTCAGCTCGCGTGCGGCGGCGTCCAGCGGGGCCTCGCCACGCTCCACGCCGCCGGCCACGATCTCGGTGATGGTGGCCCGCAGCGGATAGCGGTATTGCCGGATCAGCACCGCTTCGCCGGCTTCCGTCACCGGCAACACGAATACGGCCTGGTGCCCACGCGGGCGGTACTGATAGTCGGTTTCCACGCCGGGGCGCACCTGTACCCGGTCCTGCAACACGCGGCGGGGCGGCCCGGCGAGTTCCTGGCTGCTCAGCGTCTGCCAGGGCTGCTGCTTGTCCTCGGTCAGCCGGGCCCAGCTCGGATGGGGCTGAAAACTCATGGTTCAGGCTAGCAGAAGCGGGCCTTACATCACCCGGTACATCCAGCCGTGCCGGTCCTCCTGTCGGCCGTACTGAATGCCGGTCAGGGTGTCATAAATCTCGGCGGTCACTGCTCCCTGCGCCAGTTCCACCTCGCCGCCTTCAAAGCCCAGCCGGCCGATGGGCGTGACCACCGCCGCCGTGCCGCAGGCGAACATCTCCGACACCTCGCCGCTGCGGATGTCCTGCACCAGCGCTTCAAAATTGATGGCCGTTTCCTCGACCTGCCGGCCCGCGCCGCGCAGCAGCTGGATGATGGCCGAGCGGGTGCCGCCTTCTAGGATGGTGCCGGTCAGCCCGGGTGTTTGCACCGTGCCGTCGCGGCGCACCACGAACACGTTCATGCCGCCCAGTTCTTCCAGGTTGGTGCCATGCACGCTGTCCAGGTAACAGACCTGCTCGTAGCCCTGGGCCTGAGCTTCCTGCTGCGGCAGCAGCGACGCGGCGTAGTTGCCGCCGGTCTTGGCGGCGCCGATACCGCCGGGGCCGGCGCGGTGGTACTGCTGGGTGACCCAGATGCTGACCGGTGCAAAGCCGTTCTTGAAATACGGCCCGCTGGGGCTGGCAATGCACAGATACCGCGCCGAGGCGCTGGGCTTGACCCCCAGCCCCGCGCCGTCACCGAAGATGAAAGGTCGCAGGTACAGGCTGCCGCCTTCCACGTGCGGCACGTACTCGTGGTCGGCCCGGATCAGGTCCACCAGGCTGGCCAGGAAATCCTCGGCCGGCAGTTCGGGCAGCGCCATCCGCCGGCAGGACGCTGCCAGCCGCTCGGCATTGAACATCGGCCGGAACAGCCAGATGCTGCCGTCGGCGTGCCGGTAGGCCTTGAGGCCCTCGAACACTTCCTGGGCGTAATGCAGCACGTTGGCGCTGGGGTCCAGCGGAATGGGGCCGTAGGGCAGCAATTGCAGCTCGCTCCAGCCGGTCTCGGCGGTCCAGCGTGCCGAGGCCATATGGTCGCTGAAATCGCTCCCAAAGCGCAGGTTCTGCATGATCTGTTCGCGCTCGGCGGCGCTGCGGGGGCGGGAACCTTCGCCGGTAGCGTAGCGGCCCTGCACGGTATCGGCGGTGGGCGCAGGGCGAGTGGCGGCGTCTTCGAGGGTGGTGGGTCGGGGTCCGGTCATAGGGAGTCTCCAGTCGGTGGGATGGGGCGGGTTCTTCAGCGAAACAAAATGATGTTAGGGTACCGGCAGTCTAGAGGACGCCGGCCAGCCTTGCAGGCGGAGCTGGGGGCCAGCCGGCCAATCTCAGCGCCGCTGCCCGGAGTCAGAGTGCCTGTTCGATATCGGCCTGCAGGTCGGCCAGTTCTTCCAGGCCCACCGTCATCCGGATGGTCTGCGGGCTGACACCGGCAGCGCGGCGCGCTTCCTCGGGCACCCGGCCGTGGGTGGTGGTCCAGGGATGCACCACCAGAGTGCGGGTGTCGCCCAGGTTGGGAGCGATACGCAGCAGCCCCAGCCGGCTCAGGAACCGTGAAGGGTCCGGCACGTCAAAAGTCAGGATGGCGCCCTTGCCATGCGGCAGATAACACTGCGCCCGCTCATACGAAGGGTGGCCCGGCAGCCCGCAGTAGCTCACGGCGCTGACCTTCTCCTGTTCGGCCAGCCACTCGGCCAGGGCCTGCGCCGTGGCGCACTCGCGGTCCAGCCGCACGCCCACCGTTTCCAGTCCCTGTCCCAGCAGAAAAGCCGAATGGGGCGCCAGGGTCATGCCCAGCTGACTGGCGCCCAGCCAGCGCTGCCACTGCGCCAGTGCCTGCTCGCCGTGCAGGGCCAGCGGGCTGCGCCCTCCGCCCCCGGTAAAAATGGGATTGCGGCTCAGGTCCGCGCCGTGGCCTACGCTGATGCTGCCGCCCATGACGCTGCCGTGCCCACCGGCCCATTTGGTCAGGCTCTGCACGCTCATGTCGGCGCCGTGTTCCAGCGGGCGCACCAGGTAGCCGGCGCCGCCCACCGTGTTGTCAATCGCCAGCAGGGCGCCGGCGGCGTGTGCCACCTCCGCCAGGCCACTCACGTCGGCCACGTCGCCGCTGGGATTCGAAATCATCTCGGCCCACAGTACCCGGGTACTCGGGCGCAGCGCCGCCTGCATCGCTGCGGGGCTGCCGTCGGTAAAGGTCGTCTCGATGCCCATCAGCGGCAAGACATTTTGCAGCAACCCGGCCGAGCCGCCGAACAGCGTGGCCGCCGAGACGATATGATCGCCGGCCCGGCACACGCTCATCAGTGCCGTGAAGGTGGCCGCCTGACCGCTGGAAAGCGCCAGGGTATGCGCGGCGCCTTCGAGGCTGCTGAGGCGTTCTTCGAGCTGCTGCACGGTCGGGTTCTGCATCCGGGCGTAACTCAGGCCGCCGCCACCGGCGAATTCTTCCTGTGCCTGTTCCAGATTCTCGAACTGAAACGCGGCCGCCGTATGAACCGGCAGGCCGATGCTCTGGCCCAGGCCGCGCGGAATCGCGCTCTGTACCGCGCGGGTGGCGTAGCCCCAGCCGGGTGCGGCCGGGTTCGGCTCTCCAGAGTGGGAGTGGGTGGTCGGCACCGGACAGTCTTGATCGTTCCCCATAGGTCACTGTAGTCCATCCGTTTGTCAGCGTTTCTGCGTGCAGCGCTGCCAGACAGCAGAAAACCCGTACCTGGGGAAGGTACGGGCTGCTTTGGTCAGGGGTGGGAGTGAGTGACTCAGTCGGTCGCGGGGGCCGGGGGCAGGCCCGGTTCCGGGCGAATCACAGTGGTTTCGCCTTCCTGACCCTGCACGCGGGCCACGGCGTCACGCACCACTTCGCCGGTAATCAGTTCCTGGGTCAGCAGGGCTTCGGCCACCTCGTGAATGGCGTCCTTGTACTCGGCAACCAAGGCCTTGGAGCGTTCGTAGGCACGGTATAGAATCCGCTTCACGTCCTCGTCCACCAGCTGAGCGGTGTGTTCGGAGTAGTTGCGGGTCTTGGCCATGTCCTCGCCCAGGAAGACGGGGCCGCCGTCGTCAGGGTTCAGGGCCATGTTGGCGAAGTTGTCGCCCATGCCCCACTCCAGCACCATCTTGCGGGCCATGTTGGTGGCCTTTCGGAAATCGTCGGCAGCGCCGCTGGTCACGGTGCCGATAAAGAATTCCTCGGCGGCGCGGCCACCCAGCGACACGACCAGCTGGTTTTCCAGCTTCTCGCGGCTCATCAGCACGTTTTCTTCTGGCAGGTAGAACGCGGCACCCAGCGCCCGGCCACGCGGAATAATGCTGACCTTCTGCAGTTTGTCGCTGCCAGGAATCACGGCGGCGGTCACGGCGTGCCCGGCTTCGTGATAGGCGATGGCGCGCTTTTCCTCGGGCCGGATGGTCAGCGAGCTGTTTTCCAGGCCCAGGGTGATCTTGTCGAGCGCCCGGTAAAAGTCGCTCATGTCGATCTTGGTCTTGCCGATGCGGGCCGCTTCCAGCGCCGCTTCGTTGGTCACGTTCTTGAGGTCGGCGCCCGAGAAGTAAGGGGTGCTCTGGGCAATTTCCGGCACGTTGACGCCTTCGCCCAGCGGCTTGTTGCGCAGGTGCACCTTGAGAATGGCCTCGCGCTCCTTGAGGTTGGGCAGGTCGATGGTCACCTGACGGTCGAAGCGGCCGGGGCGCAGCAGCGCGGGGTCCAGCACGTCGGGGCGGTTGGTGGCGGCCAGCACGATCACGTTGCTGGTCTTGTCGAAGCCGTCCATCTCGGAGAGGATCTGGTTGAGGGTCTGCTCGCGTTCGTCGTGTCCGCCGCCGATGCCGGCACCGCGCTTGCGGCCGATTGAGTCGATTTCGTCGATGAACATGATGGCCGGAGCGTTCTTGCGGGCGTCCTCGAACAGGGTCCGCACGCGGCTGGCGCCCACACCCACGAACATTTCCATGAATTCCGAAGCACTCACCGAGAAGAAAGGCACGTCGGCTTCACCGGCAATGGCGCGGGCCAGCAGGGTTTTCCCGGTTCCGGGAGGGCCCACCAAGAGCACACCCTTGGGAATCTCGGCGCCGATCTGGTGGTACTTGCCGGGGTTCTTCAGGAAGTCCACGACTTCGACCAGCTCTTTTTTGGCTTCTTCGTGCCCGGCCACGTCGGTGAACTTGGTTTCGACCTTGTTCTCCTTGCCGTACTTCTTGGCCTTGCTCTGGCCGAACTGCATCATGCCGCCCTGCGAGCTCTGCGCCCGGACGAAGAAGAAGTAGAACAGCGCGGCCAGCATCAGCAGCGGCAGCAGGCTCAGCAGAATGCTGAACCACTGGCTGGGCTCGCGGAAATTGACGGTGACGCCCTGCTTACGCAGTTCAGGCACCAGTTCGTCGTCGCGCACAGCCGAGGAGGGCGCGAGCTGCACCGTAACACCCTTGACTTCACGCGGCTGCGTGCCGCCGGGGGTGTCCACGTTCACCTGCGTCGGGGCAGTCAGATCGACCGTGGCACGCGAGCCCACGATATCGACCCGCTCGACCCGGTCCTGCTGCAGCAGGTTCTGGAATTCGGAATAGTTGACGGTGGGACGGCCCACGTTCGCGGTCTGCGAGAACATCAGCATCAGCGTGAGCACGAACAGGACAATCAGCCAGGGATTGAGCTTTTTCAAGAAAGGACCTCTGGGGAGTGAAGAAATGACCCGCGGGATGCCCCGCCTTATCGGGGGCCTGCGCAGCCTTGCTGGCGGCCGGTCAGGTCAGTGGCGTCAGTCTACCAACCCCCTGTTAAGAGATAGGGGCAAAAGACACCCGGCGCGGCGGCCGGAGCTTGACGGTTTCCTTAACCGGCCGGGAACCGGGCTTATCTTTGCGGTCATGGGGCGCATGGGTGCAGGCGCTTGGAGCGGGCTGCCGGCACATAGGTGCAGCTGACTCAGTCCAGCCGGTCGGTGCTCTGGGGCCGGGATGCGGCGTGGTCGCCATTTTCCTGCTGCGGTGCAGCGTTGTGTGACAGCGGGCTGTGCAGCAGTGGATTGTTCACAGCTGTGTTGTGCGCCGGGTCCAGTGGTGCGCCAGGCTGAGGTGCCGTAGGCGGGGCCGGGCGCTGGGTTGCCTGGGCAGGCGGGTTTAGAGAGCGGCCATGCTTGGTCCAGCCAAAGGCCCGCAGGGCGTCGGCCACCAGCCAGACGGTCAGCAGTCCCCACAGCACGGCAGGCAGCCAGCTCCCCGCGCTGGCGGCGCGGTAGGCGAGGGCGGCGGTCAGCACGCCCAGCAGCAGGCTGAGCACGAGGATGACCAGAGGCGAGGGACGGCGCTTGCCCAACATGCCTGGCAGTCTAGCCGCAGCTTTCTCACAGGGGCCCTACAGCACAGCGGCCCTGCAAGTTTCCGTCCCCGCTGGCCCGTGACAGAAGCTCTCCCCGTACACTGGAGCATATGAGTGCTTCTTCCCCCGTTTCCCCGGCAGACGCGCCCAAGGTGCTGGTGATGGTCAGCGGCAGCGTGGCGGCCATCAAGGCGCCTGCGGCGCTGCGGCGGCTGCGTGAGGCCGGCGCCCGGACCCAGGTGATTGCCACCCGCGCCGCCCTGGAGTTCGTGACCCCGCTGAGCCTGAGCACCGCCGGCGCCTGCGAAGTGGCGACCGACACGACCTGGTTTGCCGCGCAGCCG
Source organism: Deinococcus sp. Marseille-Q6407 (assembly GCF_946848805.1). NCBI lineage: Bacteria > Thermotogati > Deinococcota > Deinococci > Deinococcales > Deinococcaceae > Deinococcus > Deinococcus sp. Marseille-Q6407. Next base: position 978,596 of record NZ_CAMPFU010000002.1, on the reverse strand, counting down.
CAGGCCCAGCACCTGACTCTGGCCCGCTGTGACGTGGCTGTAATCGTGGGTGCCGGGGCCGACGCTCTGGCCCGCGCCGCGCAGGGCCGCGCCGAGGATTTGCTCAGTGCCACGCTACTCAGCGTGCGGGGCCCAGTGCTGTGGGTGCCGGCCATGAATGAACGGATGTGGCAGCATCCTGCCGTGCAGGCCAATGTGGAACGCCTGCGCAGTTTCGGGCACCATTTTCTGGGGCCGGTGTTCGGGGCCTTTGGTACGGCGGGCGAGGGAGAAGGTCTGGGCCGGATGGCCGAGCCGGAAGACATCGCCGCCGAAACGCTGCGCCTGGCCCGCCCCCGGCCGCAGGACCTGGCCGGCCGGAAAGTGGTGGTCTCGGCCGGGCCGACCCGCGAATACCTCGACCCGGTGCGGTATATCAGCAACCCCAGTTCCGGCAAGATGGGCTTTGCGGTGGCCGAGGCGGCGGCGGCGCGCGGCGCGGACGTGACGCTGATCAGCGGGCCGGCGCAGCTGCCTACGCCGGCCGGTGTGCGGCGGGTAGACATCCAGAGCGCTCTGGAACTGCACAGCGCCGTGGTGCAGGCTGCGCAGGACGCCGACTTGGTAGTGATGACCGCAGCGGTGGCTGACTACCGCGCCGCCGAGGTCAAGACCGAGAAAGAAGCCAAGGGCGGCGAAACCAAGACCATCGAGCTGGTGAAGAACCCGGATATTCTGGCCGCGTTGGGCGCCGACAAGGGCCGGCGGGTGCTGGTGGGCTTCGCTATGGAAACCCACGCCGGGGTGGAGCGCGCCGCTGGCAAGGCCCAGCGCAAGAACGCCGATTTTATCCTGCTGAACTACCCCACCCAGGAGGGCACCGCTTTCGGCGGCGACGACAATCAGGTCACGCTGGTCCGTGCCGACGGTTCCCACGAAGCCTGGCCGCGCCTCAGCAAACGCGAGGTGGCTGAGCGCCTGCTGGACCAGGCACAGGCCCTTTTGCCGGCGAATTAACTGCCGACAAACAGGAACTGGGCCGGGGAGCGCCGCCGGGTACGCTACACTGGGCCAGCGCTGTCTAAGCGGCTCCGACCCACAGTTGAAGAAAGCCTGTAGATTTATTCAGATATTCTGCATAAAATAACGCTCGTGCTATCGAAAGAACAACGCCAGCGTCTGATCCAGGACATCATCACCCGTGAAAGCATCTCGACGCAGGCCGAACTGGTCGAGCGGCTGCGGGCCGATGGGATCGCCGTCACGCAGGCCACCGTCAGCCGCGACATCAACGAACTGCGGCTGGTGCGCCTGCCGGTCGGCAAGGGCCGGCACCGTTACGCGCTGGCGCATGTGCAGAGCGAACTGGACCTCAGCGACGAAATCGCCCGGCTGTTTCAGAACTTTGTGCATGATATTGACCACGGCGAGAACATCCTGGTCATCAACACTGCCGAGGGCCATGCCAGCGGCGTGGCGTTGATTCTGGACCGCCTGCGCCGCGACGACATCGTGGGTACCCTGGCCGGGGAAAACACCATTCTGCTGGTGGCCCGTACCACCGCCGACGCCGAAGCCCTGGTCGAGGAACTGCACGAGCTGATGATGGGCTAAAGGCCCCGGCCTGATTCCTCGCTGGGGCCGGGAATCAGAGGTCAGGGAATATCGTCCTCATCCAGGGCAGGCAGGTCGCCCACCGGCAGGTCCACATAGGCCTGGGCGCCCTGGCCCGGCTGACTTTCCAGCCAGATGCGCCCTCCGTGGGCGTCCACGATTGAGCGGGCGATGCTGAGGCCCAGCCCGGCGCCGCCACGGTCACGGCTGCGCGAGTCTTCCAGGCGGTAGAAGCGGTCGAACAGTTTTTCCAGCTGTTCCTGGGCAATCCCGGGGCCGTTGTCCGAGACGCTGAGGCGCAGCCAGCCCGGTTGCGGCTGCACCGAGCCCAGTTCGATCCGGGTCGCGCCGGCTTTCAGGGCGTTGCTGATCAGGTTGTTCAGCACCTGCCGCAGCCGGTCTGGGTCGGCCTCGAAGGGAATGTCCGCGCCGCTGCTGACCAGCGCAGCGCCCTCGCCTTCCACCATCGGGCGCAGTTCACGCACGATTTCTTGCAGCAGCATCTGCGAAAACAGCAGCTGGGGCTTCAGTGTTAGCACCCCGCCGTCGGAACGGGCCAGTTGCAGCAGGCTACCGATCAGGTCGGTCATCCGGGCCGATTCACGCTGAATAATCTGTATGCTTTCGCGTTGCTGTGGGTCCAGCTGTGTGCGCCGCAGGAGGTAGGTGGCATGCCCGCCGATGGCCGTGACCGGGGTGCGCAGTTCGTGGCTGGCGTCGCTGGTAAAGCGGCGCTGCACCTCGAAGCTGTCTTCCAGCCGTTCCAGCATCCCGTTAAAGGCCAAAGCCAGCGCCTCGACCTCGTCGTCCGACTGCGGCACCGGCACCCGGGCCTGCAGGTTCTGTGAATCGATGCCCTCCACTGCCTGCCGGACCGCGCTGAGCGGCCGCAGGGCCCAGCCGGCCAGCGCATAGGCCCCGATACCGGCCAGGAAGCTGCCGATCAGGAGCAACGCTCCCATGATCAGCTGCAAGCGGGCCAGCGTGCGGTTGACTGCGGTCAGGCTGCGGCCCACGAAGGTCACCGCAACCAGGTCTTCGCGGCCGCCACCCTCCTTATAAAAGGGCAGAGAAGTCAGGGTGACCAGAATCCGCATAGGCTCAGGCTCAGCAAACTGCGGCTTGACCGAGCGGCTGATTAGGATCTGGCCGGAAGGTGCTTCTAGCAGGCGTGCCAGTTCGTGGTCGCTCAGTTCCAGCGGTGCCTGCGGGTCAATGCCTACCGGCCGCAGGCGCAGCGCTGCACTCTGCTTATGCACGAAATCCAGCAGCGCTTGCCGCGCGGCACTGTCCTTTGCAGCTGCCCATTCGGTCTGTAAGTTGGCGGTCTGCGAACTGGGCACCACCGGGTCTACCTGCACGACCGATGAGGGAAACTGGCTGCGAACCGCGGCCAGACTGCCACCGTCGGTGCGGTTGTCGCCTGCCGTCAGGTGCAGTCCCGGCACCAGCGCTATGAACTGGGTTTGGGTGTCGGCCAGGTCATTTTCCAGCGACCGCTCCAGGTCGTGCCGCATCATGGTCTGCACGGCAATGGCCGTCAGCAGCAGCAGGATGACCAGCAGAGCGGTGTAGAAAGTCGTCAGCCGGCGGCGCAGGGTGGTGGCGCGCCAGCGCTGACGGAGAGACTCCAGCATGACCGTTATTCTTCGCGCAGCACGTAGCCTACGCCGCGAACGGTATGAATCAGTCGGCGCTCACCGCCCTCTTCCAGCTTGCGGCGCAGGTAGCCGATATAAACGTCCACCACGTTGCTGCCGCCAGTGTATTCCGGCCAGACTTTTTCCTCGACTTCGAAGCGGGAAAAGACCTTGCCGGGGTTGCGGGCCAGCAGCTCCAGCAGCTCGAATTCCTTGGCAGACAACTCCACACGCCGTCCGCCCCGGAAAATCTCGCGGCCGTCCAGGTTCATCACCAGGTCGGCCACCCGCACCTCGCCGGTTACGGCCGGGTTCACGCGGCGCAGGTGAGCGCGCACGCGGGCCAGCAATTCCTCGATGGAAAAGGGCTTGATCAGGTAATCGTCAGCGCCCGAATCCAGGCCCTCGACCTTGTCCTGGATGCCGTCCTTGGCCGTCAGGATGATGATGGGGGTGTTGCTGGTCTTGCGGATGCGCCGGGCAACTTCCAGGCCGTCCAGCACCGGCAGCATCAGGTCCAGTACCACCAAGTCGGGAGCGACCTCGCGGAACTTGCTCAGCCCGGTGACGCCATCGTAGGCCACATCGGTGCTGTACCCTTCCGCCCCCAGTTCCAACTCAATGAAGCGGGCAATTTCTTTTTCGTCTTCGATGACGAGAACCAGGGGCTTGCGTTCCATGACGGCAGTCTAGTGGCATTCTCATGAGAAGGCGGGTGTGATCCTTAACCGGCTTTCATTTCATCACTGCCGGGGTGCAGGTTGGAAGGCACCGCGCGGTAGAAAACGGCCCCACTGCTCTGTAGCAACTCAAAACCGCGCAGGGGCGGTAGCGCCCGTGGCTGTAGCCGGCTGAAGCCCTGGCCGGGGCGGCTTTCTAGCAGCTGTGCCATTTCAGGACACAGTAGGGTCTCGCCGGGCAGGGCATTGCTGCACAGGCGCTGCGCCAGATGCAGCGGCAGGCCGCACGGCTGCGGCTCACGCCAGGGCAGGAGGGCCAGTTCTCCGGCGGCCAGCCCGGCCCGCAGGGTTAAGCTCAGGTCAAGTGCTCCAGCCAGCGGCAGGGCGCCCGTCAGCTGATGCGCCTGCTGCGCAGCTTCCAGCGCAGCTCCGGCCTGATCCGCCGGCCAGCAGGCCAGCGCAGCGTCACCCTGCAGGGGGAGAAGCCACCCCCCATATCCTTCCAGCAACTCCACTATTTGCAGGCTCCACTGGTTTAGTAGGGCGGACCAAGTAGAAAGGGGCAATTGCTGCGCCAGCGCGGTGCTGCCAACCAGATCCAGCATCAGAACACAGGACTGCGCGGCGGTGGAAAGAGGGAGTGCCTGAGCGGGGGGGTCAGGAAATAATTGCATAGGAAGCCTCAAGGGGGAGATTTGGAATATTTCCAGAAAGATCTGAAGATTAGAGCCAAATGATATCTCCTATAAGTCCCTGAAAAGTGTGCTGTGAACTTTTCAACTCCTCTGTCTTCAAGCTTCCTTTTAAGAAGTATGGATAGGACGAAAAAAAGCAGTGCCAAGGCATCTGCTATGCCTGGCACCTTCATGGAATATTCCAAATATCTTAGGCTGTTTTGTCAGTCCCTCTCTTCATTTGGCTGCCCTTTATGAGCCTCTCTCGGCCTTTTTCTCTAAGCGGTAACCATGTAAAGGGGACAGAGTGGTAAAACGCAACCACTCGCCCACCTGTACGGGTAGGGTCCAGCTGCCGGCCGGGTAGGGGGGATAAGATGGGCAGCTCAGGACCAGCGGCAAGCCAGCGTCAACCACCACGGCGCGGCGGGTCTGAGCGATCACCTGGCCCACCCCCTGTAAGCTGGAACGGCCCAGCGACTCAGCCCAGGGCTGCTCTGGCGGGGAGCCTTCCAGGTGGGTCAGATCCGGATCAATCAGGCCGTGGATCACCACGCGGGCCGGGCCAGTGGGCAGATATGGGCCGCAGCGGTCCAGCAGATACAGTGCCAGATCCCCACAGGCGAATTCCAGCAGAAACGAACCTTCCGGCCGGGGCAGCAGCTCTCCCTGCGCGGCGTAGGCGGCATAAGCGTCGGCAAAATCTCCGGGCGAACTTTCCAGCATCTCTAGCCCGCCTCAGCCTACCAGGGTGCGCCAGGTCACGTCGGCCACCACGCCCACCAGCATGGTGATGGCCAGCCACATGTTGGCGTCGAAGAAAGCGACGTTGGCGCGGGTCAGGTCGTCAGGGCGCACAATGGCATGTTCATAGAACAGAATGCCTCCCATGATCATTGCGGCCAGGTAATACCAGCCGCTGGCATGCACCGACCAGCCCACCGCCAGCAGCAGCAGGAAAGTCAGCAGGTGGCTCCACTTGGCAATCTGCAGCGCCTTGGGAATGCCAAAGCGGGCCGGAATGCTCTTGATACCGCTGCGCCGGTCAAAGTCATAGTCCATGGTGGCATAGATGGTGTCCAGCCCGATCATCCAGAAGATGACCACTGCCCATAGCAACCAGGCCGGCAGCGCAAAAGCGCCGGTTACCGCGATCCAGCCGCCGGCCGCCGCTGCCCCGTCGGTGATGCCCAGCCAGACATGGCACAGCCAAGTAAACCGCTTGGTGTAGGAATAGCCGATCAGGAAGACTACTGCCAGGGGCAGCAGGGCCATACACAGAGGATTGAGCTGCCACGCAGCAAAGATGAGGACCGCCAGGCTGACCGCCACCAGCGCCCAGGCCGCGCCCGGCGAGACCTTACCGGCCGGAATTTCACGGCCCTGGGTGCGGGGGTTGCGGGCGTCAATAAAGCGGTCAATGACCCGGTTGGCTCCCATGGCCGCCGTACGTGCCGCTGCCATCGCCACCGTCACCCAGATCAGGGTGTGCCAGCCGGGCCAGCCGGTCCCGTTTTGCCAGTAAGAAGCCAGCAGCATCCCGGCGTAGGCGAACGGCAAGGCAAACACGGTGTGCTCGAACTTGACCATCTCTAGGAACTGTTTTGGTGTGTTGGTGGGGGCGGCAGAGGCAGGCAAACTCACGTCTGTTCAGCATAAGCCCTGCCTGACGCATCCAGGGGGCCCCCTTCACAAAGCGGAGAAATCTGCTATAGTGCCGGGCGCGCAAGGAAGGCGAGGCGTAGCGCAGGCCGGTAGCGCACTTGGTTTGGGACCAAGGGGTCGCAGGTTCGAATCCTGTCGCCTCGACCATTAAAACTCCCTTGCACAACTTATGCGGGATTGGTGTAGTGGTAGCACAGCAGCCTTCCAAGCTTCTGGCCTCGGTTCGAGTCCGTGATCCCGCTCCAGACGAGACTTCCCCCGCGGGGAAGTTTTTTCTTTTTCTTGGCGCCGGCCTGCTGCTGCGCTATCATGACGCGGCTGACGCGCCGATGCACCCTTAGCTCAGCTGGATAGAGCAACCGCCTTCTAAGCGGTCGGTCGTAGGTTCAAGTCCTACAGGGTGCGCCAGAGGATTCCCCGCCTGGTGCGGGGCATTTTTTATTTACCTCAAGCGCACTTCAATCGTGGGTCTGCTCGCCCCGTTTGCTGCGGCCACGCTGCACCTGCAGCTCAGCGGCTGGCACATTTTCCAGCATGCCGTTTTCGGTAACGAGGTCCACCTGCCCGGCCAGGGGATGTAGCTTGGTCACTTTGCCGCAGGCGCCGCTTTCGGTGTGACAGGCGCGGGTGCCGCGGCGTGGCAGGTCACGCAGCAGTTCCAGGTACATTGGGTGTTCGTACTGCAAGCAGCACATCAGCCGGCCACATGGCCCGCTCAATTTATCGGGATTCAGGGGCAGTTGCTGATCTCGGGCCATCCGGATGGTGATGGGCGGCAATTCCTGTAAAAAGCGGCTGGAACAGTTTTCCCGCCCACAGGCCCCGATGGCACCCAGCACCACGGCCTGCTCGCGGGCTCCCACTGCTGTGAAATTGACCCGTGCCGGGGTGTACTGCCTGACTTCGGCAATCAGCCCCCGCAGGTCCAGACGGTCCTCGGCCGAGTAACTGAGGGTCAGCAGCGCCTCATCCAGCGTGAATTCCAGGCTGACGATCTTGACGGCCAAACGTAGCGCCCGTGCCTGTGCCCGCAGCGCCCACTTGATGTCCTCAGCCAAGGCGCTGAGGCGGGCCGCCTGTGCCAGGTCTTCCGGGGTGGCTGCCCGCAGAATCTCACCGCTGGGAGCTTGAGCAGCGTGGGGGCTGTCAGGTGCTGCCTCGCCGCGTGCCGAGGCCAGTTCCGGCCCCCGCTGGCCCTGGACGACCACCGGCGTGCCGCTGGGATAGGACTGCTCACTGATGACGGCATGAAGGGCCGGGCTGCGGGGGTAACGGACAAGCTGCATCTCTGTTCAGCATGCCACGCCGGGAGGCCGCGTATGGTGCCGCCCGGCGGGTTCTTGTCCGGAAGGTGCCTAGAACAAATGAAAAGCCCCCGCACGGGGCAGGAGCCAAAAAGGGGTGGTGCCGGCGGGGGGACTCGAACCCCCACGGTTTCCCGCTTGATTTTGAGTCAAGTGCGTCTACCAATTCCGCCACGCCGGCGCTGGGGCTTATTCGGCCAGACCTTCCAAATCTAGCGTGCTGCGGAAAGCCGGTCAACCTACAGGGCACTGGCTCTCCCTATGGGCGTGGCGGGCAGGCCGAAAAATGAGGCACGGCCTCAGCAAAATTGAAGAGAAGCCGCCCAGCGCTTAGGCGCCCTGTAGCGTAAGGCATGCGACGCTTACTTCCTTTTGCAGCCCTGTTGATAGTTCCCTCTGCGCTGGCTGGTGGTGCTGGCATGCCGCTGTCTGTGGCTCCCGCTGGACAGACCAGCCCGGTCACTTACCACCCCTCGGGCGGCACGCTGCCGTTTTCCGACGCGGTGGAAGTGGGCCACACCCTTTATCTCTCGGGCAAAATCGGTACTGGCGCCGACGGCAAGCTGGTGCCCGGCGGCGTGCAGGCCGAAACCCGGCAGGTCCTGGCCAATATTGAAGCCTCGCTGAACAAATACGGCTACGTGCGCGCCAATCTGGTCAAATGCACGGTCATGCTGGCAGATATGGGGGACTTTGCCGCCATGAACGAAATCTACGGCGCCTGGATGCCCCGGCCCTACCCGGCCCGCTCGGCCATGGGCGTGTCGGGTCTGGCCGCTGGGGCCAAAGTCGAAATCGAGTGCATCGCTGCCCGCTGAGTTGAACGCTGGCAGGCTGTCTCAGCACTGGGTCCAGCACAGCTGAGCGCCTGCCAACTGGAAGCTGGCCCGCCGCTTGGCCTACTGAGCGCATGATGTCCAGCGTGCCTGGGCCGAAGCCGGCGGCAGCCACCTCGGCCCAGGCAGCTGCCTCGGTGGTGGGCTGTACATCCACTTCTGACGGCACTTCTGGCAGGTTCCGTAGGTCATGTGTGTAAAGGTGCGGCAGGTAGTCCAGCCGGTAGCCCCATGCATTCAGGGCCGGCAGCAGGTATGGCAGGTCGGAAGAGAGCAGCTTGACCGTTGCCGGAAGCTGCTGCGCTGTGCAGAAAGCTTCGAACTCATAACTTGCACCTTGCATAGCTGAGCGAATAGCCGTGCTGGCGCAGGAATTCTTGCTCTTTCCGAAGCTGGCCCAGCAGGTGGTTGAGCCTGACTTCGGGGAACAAGGCGTAGAGAGCCAAGCGTGCAGCTTCCTTCAAGGTCAGGGCCTCTGAGCGGTGCAGCGTCGTCAGGGTGAAGGCCAGGAAGACCATCAAAATCCAGCGGTCCAGACCCCTGGCAGTTCGCAGCGCGAACTGCGCCAACCCAAACTGATGCTTCCCTTCTTTGAAAAACGACTCCAGTGCCCAGCGCCGTTTTCCTTCGGCCAGGATGTCATCCCCCTCTAACAGCTCAGACGACACCGCGAAGAATTCGCGGTCCCCACGGTCCATCCTCCCCAGAGACAGCGTTTCCAGAGGCCAGTTGGCGAGGTTGACGTACCCCCCATGCGGACAGTCCGCCACCGTCACCTGTCCAGGATGGTCTGTGCGTCGGTTGCTCCGCACACCCACCACGAACTCAAAACCCAGGCGCTGCACACCGTCCAGAAAGACAGCGGATTCGAATCCGCTGTCCGCCAGTACGCAGACCTGAAAGCGTTTCCCCACGAAGTCTGGCACCTCTTCCAGCAAGTCGAGGGCCAGCGTGACCGGGGTGCTGGTGTGCTTGCCCTGGTAGATCCGGTAAGAAATGGGGAACTTCAGTTCCCCATACTCGGCGAACAGGACCACCAGATGGATGCCGTGCCTGCCGTTGTAGACGCTGACGTAGGGCAGTTGAGTCCCCACCTTTTCCACCGTGGTCAGGTCCACACTGAGACGCAGACGAGGTCTGCGTTTGTGACGAGCCGCGTCCAGCAACATGCGCCATTGGGTGTCCTGCATCTCTTCCCAGCAACGGTCTGAATCCCAGTCGTAGATGTTGAAGAAACGGCTGAGTGCACTGGGGCTGACTCCCTCTGCCTGGCTGAACTTGGTCTTCTGACCTGGACTGTGGAAGAGGTGCAGCGAAGCCTCCAGGCTTCGCCGTTGGTACAGCGTCTCTGGAATGTCCAGAATCCGCTGTGAGAGAATATGGGTGCGCTCCCCTGAAACCTGTTTGTACACACTTCCAGAATTTCAGCTCTGGGAGCGCTTTTTGTCTCCCTATACAGGTGCAAGTTCTGAGTCGAAGGCCGCCCATTCTGTAGCTGTAGGTGCGCGCTGACCGCTGTGCCAAGCGGTGTCGAGCGGCGCACCCCGGCCAGCTTGTGCGGCCACCAGTGGCCCGAACTCATGCGCTTTGCCTCCGCTGAGCAGGGCACTGCGGCGGTGCGCCGCGATTTCGGCAGCGAGAAGCTGGGGCATGGAAGCAAGCATAAGAACAGTCTAGAAGGAACGCGACCTTTGCTCCCAGCCGGCGGCCATAAAGCGGGCGGGCTGCCGCAACTCTATGGCCGGGGCCCCGAAATCCCCCGCGCCCATCCCCTAAACTAGAGGGCAATGACCCGCAGCCCCCAGATCCGTAACTTTTCCATCATCGCCCACGTGGACCACGGCAAATCCACGCTGGCCGACCGTATCCTCGAACACCTCGGCGCGATGGGCGAGCGCGATAAGCGCGACCAAACCCTCGATACGCTGGAGCTGGAGCGCGAGCGCGGCATCACCATTAAATCCACGCCCATTCGCCTGAAATATCTGCGTGGCGACGAAGAATACATCTTCAACCTGATCGATACGCCCGGGCACGTGGACTTCAACTATGAGGTGTCGCGCTCGCTGGCCGCCTGCGAGGGCGTGCTGCTGCTGGTGGACGCCTCGCAGGGCGTGGAGGCGCAGACCATCGTGAACGCCTACCTCGCCATCGACAACGACCTGGAAATCGTGCCGGTGGTGAACAAGATCGACCTGCCGGCCGCCGACCCCGAGGGCGCTGCGCAGGAGCTGGAAGAGGTGATTGGGATTCCCGCCGAGGACGCCGTGTTCGCCAGCGGCAAGACCGGCCAGGGCGTGCCTGACATCCTCGAAGCCATTGTGGAAAAGATTCCGGCGCCGGTCGGCGACCCGGAAGCGCCGCTCAAAGCGCTGATTTTCGATTCCTTTTACGACGCTTACCAGGGCGTCATCCTGTTTGTACGGGTGCTGGAGGGCACCATCAACCCCAAGGACCAGATTTATCTGATGAACGCCGGCAAGTCCTTTGAGGTGGACAAGGTGGGCACTTTCAGCCCCGGCCTGGTGGTGGGCGACACCCTGGGCGCTGGCGCGGTGGGCTGGGTGGCCGCCGGCATCAAGGACATTCAGGATGCACAGGTGGGCGACACCCTGACTGGCCGGGATGAGCGCACTGCCGAAGCGTTCCCTGGCTTCAAGCCCGCGCAGCCGGTGGTGTTCTCGGGCCTTTATCCCACCGACACCGAGGATTACCGCAAGCTGCGTGAAGCTCTGGAAAAACTCAAATTGAACGACGCCGCCTTCTCCTTCGAGCCGGAAACTTCCGAGGCGCTGGGCTTCGGCTTTCGCTGCGGCTTTCTGGGGCTGCTGCACGCCGAAATCATCCAGGAGCGGCTGGAGCGCGAGTACGACCTCGACCTGATCGCCACTGCGCCCGCCGTGGTCTACCGGGTCACGCTGACCAATGGTGACGTGTTCGAGACCCAGAACCCCGCCGAGTTCCCCACCCGCGACCGGATCGAGTTGGTGGAGGAGCCTTACATCAAGCTGAGCGTGATGGTGCCTGAGGATTATGTGGGCCCGGTGATGCAGCTGCTGCAGGAGCGCCGCGGCGCCATGCAGACCATGAACTACGTGGGCAAGCGGGTAGAACTGGTCTATGAGGTGCCGTTCGCGGAAATCCTCTACGACTTCCACGACCGCCTGAAATCCATCTCGCGCGGATACGCCAGCATGGACTACGAGCAGATCGGCTACCGCGAGGGCGACCTGCGCAAGGTGGACATCATGGTCAACAACGAGGTGATCGACGCCCTGGCCGTGATCGTGCACGAATCCAAGTCCTACAGCCTGGGCCGCAAGATCGTGGACAAAATGGCCGAGGTGATTCCCCGGCAGATGTTCCCGGTGCCGGTGCAGGCCACCATCGGCGGCAAGATCATCGCCCGCGCCACCGTCAAGGCGTACCGCAAGGACGTGCTGGCCAAGTGTTACGGCGGCGATATCACCCGCAAGAAGAAGCTGCTGGAAAAGCAGAAAAAGGGCCGCGCCCGCATGAAGCAGTTCGGCACGGTGGAGGTGCCGCAGGAAGCTTTCTTGGCGGTGCTGGCTTCCGAAGACTGAGGCCTGGGCGTCCCTTCGGTGTGGGGAGCGGCCGTGTGGGGAGCAGCTGTGGCAGTCTGAAGGTTCCCCCGCTGCTCTGCACATCCGGCAATTTGTTAATAGAGCCGACAATGGCAGCATGACCCTGAGCCGCCCTCCCCACGCGCCCGAATTCGACAGCACCCTGGCGTTGCTGTCCGAGGGCTATCCCTTTTTTCTGCGCCGCGCCCGGCAACTGCACACGCCGGTCTTTGGCTTCCGGCTGGCCGGCGTGCCGTTCAAGGCCCTGAGCGGCGAGGCCGCCGCCCGGCTCTTTTACGATGAGGCGCTGTTTCAGCGTGAAGGCGGCACCCCGCCGCCCCTCAAGCACACGCTGCTGGGCGTAGGCGGGGTGCAGGGGCTGGACGACGCCGAGCACCGCTGGCGCAAGGACATGTTCATGTCGCTGATGACCCCGGCGGCCCTGGCCGAGATGCAGGCCATCACCCTGCGGCAGTGGCACGCTTACGCCGCCAAATGGGAAACCGCAGGAGAAATCGTGCTGCTGGACGAGGTCTCGGAGCTGCTGGCCCGCGCTGCCTGCGAGTGGGCCGGCGTGCCGCTGCCGGAAGCCGAAGTGCCGCTGCGGACCCGGCAACTGCGTGATCTGATCGAATCACCGGCGGCCCTCGACTTCAAGCAGGTGCAGGGCCGGCTCTCGCGCCGCGCCGCTGAGGCCTGGGCCGGGCGGATGGTCGCTGGCGTCCGCAGCGGCACGCTGGACGCCCCGGAAGGCCGCGCCCTGAAAGTGATTGCGCTGCACCGTGACCTCAGCGGTGAGCTGCTGACGCCCAAGGTGGCGGCGGTGGAGGTGCTGAATATTATCCGGCCCATCGTGGCGGTGGCCCGCTACGTGGTGTTTGAAGCTCTGGCGCTGCACGAATATCCTGCCGAGCAGGCGCGGGTGCGTCAGGGCGGCGCGGCCGAGGCCCGGCAATTCGCGCAGGAGGTGCGGCGCTTCTATCCCTTTTTCCCGGCGGCGCCTGCCCTGGTCCGTGAGACGTTTCGCTGGCAGGGGGTTACCTTCCGGCCCGGCGACCGGGTGATGCTGGACCTGTTCGGCACCAGCCGCGAGCAGGCGGTCTGGGGCGACCCCGACACCTTCCGCCCGGCCCGCTTTGCGACCTGGGACGGTTCGCCGTTCAACTTCGTGCCGCAGGGCGGCGGTGATCACTGGCTGGGGCACCGCTGCGCCGGCGAGTGGCTCACTATTGACCTGATGGTGCAAGCCGCGCAGTTCCTGACACGCGAGCTGACCTACCGGGTGCCGCCGCAGAACCTGGCGGTAAAATACAGCCGAATGCCGGCGCAGCCCCAGAGCGGATTCGTGACTGCGGACGTGCGCCGCAAGGAGGCGTAACTACGGCAACCTCAAGAGTCAAACGTGGCCGCCGCCTGCTGCTGGGCCTGGGCAGCCTGCTGCTGCTGCGCCGGGCCATGCGCTCGCCGCAGGCCCTGAGTAATCTCAACCGCGCCGTGCTGACGGCCGGGCTACAGCTGCACCGCGACCTGCGGTATGGCCCCGCCCCGCGGCAGACTCTGGACCTCTATGCACCGGCCAAAGCCAAGGATCTGCCGGTGATTCTGTTTATTCACGGTGGCTCGTGGGACCACGGCGACAAATCCGAGTACCGCTTTGTGGGTGAGAGCTTTGCCCGGGCCGGGTATCTGGTGGCCGTCATCAACTATCACCTGGCGCCGGAACACCGCTACCCGGTTTATATCCGTGACGCGGCGCTGGCGCTGGCCTGGCTGCGTGAGCATGCCGCGCAGTACGGCGGCGACCCCCAGCGGCTGTTCGTGGTGGGCCACTCGGCCGGGGCGTTCAACGCTGTGGAACTGACGGTTCACGGGCAGTGGCTGGAGGAAGTGGGCCTGACTCTGGCCGCGCTGGCAGGCGTGGTGGGCATCGCCGGCCCTTACGTGTACGATTTTCGCGACTATCCCACCCGGACCGCTTTCCCGGAGGGCGCCGACCCGGAAACGGTAATGCCGGTTTACCATGTGCGCCCCGACGCCCCACCCCACCTGCTGCTGGCTGCCGAGCAGGACCAGATGATTCCGCTGGAAAGCGCGCTGGAGATGGAAAAAGCGCTGCAGGCCGGCGGGGTTCCGGTCCGGCGGCGGGTATTGCCCCGGCTCAACCACTACACCAGCGTCGCGGCGCTGGCGCTGCCATTACCTTTCTGGGCGACACTCGCCCCGCCGTTCTCGAATTCTTGGATGAGCGTCTACGCGCTCTGGAGGCTGCCTCATGACCCGATCTCTTTTCCGTTCCGCTGCCCTGCTAGCCCCTGCTGCTCTGACTGCCGGCCTCACGGGCTGCTCTTCTCAGAACCTGCCACAGGACCTCAACCGCCTGGTGTCTACTGGCGGCTTGACCGTGCAGGCCGATCAGGCGTATGGCAGCGGCCCGCGCCAGCAGCTGGACATCTACGCGCCGGCCGGGGTTCATAACGCGCCTACTGTGCTGTTTATCCACGGCGGCAGCTGGAACAGCGGCAGTAAAGCCGAATACCGCTTTGTGGGCGAGAGCCTGGCGCGGGCCGGCTACGTGGTGGGCGTGATGAATTACCGCCTGGCACCTGAATACCGCTACCCCAGCTATGTGCAGGACAGCGCGCAGGCCCTGGCTTTTTTGCGGTCCCACGCCGCGCGGTACGGCGGCAGCCCCGACAACCTGTTTGTGATGGGCCACTCGGCCGGCGGCTTCAATGCGGTGGAAACGGTGGTCAACGAACGCTGGCTGAGTGAAGTCGGCGTGCCGGTGTCGTCGGTGCGCGGGGTGATCGGGCTGGCCGGGCCGTACTCCTACGATTTCCGGCAATTCTCCAGCCGCGAAGCTTTCCCGCAGGGCGGCACCCCCGACGAGATCATGCCCGACCGCCATGTGCGCCGGGACGCGCCGCCGCACCTGCTGCTGACCGCAGAAAACGACGGCACCGTGGCGCCCCAGAATGCTGTGAACATGGAGCGTGCCCTGAAAGCTGCCGGTGTGCCGGTAGAACGCCGCGAGATCCGCGGGGTCAACCATGTCACCATCGTGGCTGCACTGGCCCGGCCGCTGGGCTGGCTGGGCGACACCCGCAGCCAGGTACTGGACTTTATCGAGGCTCACCGCCTGCGCTAGAGCCTGCTTGCCTCCCTGCCTTCTGCCCCCCTGCCTGTGAGGAACCTCGCGCGGCACCTTACGGCAAGCTTTGGACTGCGGCCCCCCATCCATTCGGCGCGGGGGGCCGCCCCGTAGGGTGGTGGGCATGAAAGTCTCTTTTCACCTGTCAGCTCCGCCGGCGGGCGTGCCGGCCGTGTCCAGTCTGGGCGGCATTCAGGCCCTGCGCCGCGACCTGTTCCGGGTGCGGCTGCCCATGGTCAATGTCTATCTGCTGGGCGAGCCGGGTGGGCGCTGGGTGCTGGTAGACGCCGGCATGCCCGGCACCGCTGGCCTGATTCTGCGGGCGGCCCGCGAAATTCACGGTGCCCAGGCTCCCGCTGCCATCGTGATGACCCACGGTCACTTCGACCATGTGGGCGCGCTGCACGACCTGCTGCACCACTGGCCGGTGCCGGTTTACGCGCACGAGCTGGAACTGCCGTTTCTGACCGGTGAGGCGGCTTATCCGTTCCCCGATCCCACTGTGGGCGGCGTGATGAGCCTGCTGTCGCCAGCTTTCCTGCCCGGCCCCTTCGATTTTCGGCCGCAGGTCCGGGCGCTTTCGGGAGATGGGCCGGAAGGGGGTCAGGTGCCGCACGTAACCGGCTGGCGCTGGCTGCACACGCCCGGCCACGCTCCGGGCCATGTCTCACTGTGGCGCGAAGCTGACCGCACCCTGGTGGCCGGCGACGCTTTCGTGACCACCCCGCAGCAGACGGCCAGCGGCGCCCTGCTGAACGAGCCCATGCAGGTGGAAGGCCCGCCTCCCTATTACACGCCCAACTGGGAAGCGGCCCGCGCCTCGGTGCAGCGGCTGGCAGAGCTGGAGCCGGACCTGGCCGCGACCGGCCACGGCCACCCGATGGCCGGCGAGCCCCTGCGCCGTGAGCTGAGCGAGCTGGCCCGCCGCTTCGATGCCGAAGCGCTGCCCCCGCGCGGCTGGTATCTGTCGCACCCGGTACCCACCGAGCGGCGTGAACCCGGCGACCCCGACCCGGTCCGCACCCTCTTTCTGGGCAGCCTCGCTGCCGCAGCGGCGGCTGGGGCATGGCTGCGCCTGCGTCGCTGACACCTACGGCACCCTGCTGACAACCCATAGAAAAGCCGCGCTCCCGACTTGCTCGGAGCGCGGCTTTCTGGTTTTCTGCCCGGTTTACTTGAACTTGACCGAGTTCAGGATGGGGGTAAAGGTCTTGTCGCGGTTGGCGGCGTAGGTGGCAGGCTTGTCCAGCAGCTGGAAAGCGTAGACGTTCTTGGCGCCCAGGCCCATCCACAGCCGCATGCGCAGCTCGTTGCCGCCGCCGGTCAGCGAGTATTCCATTTCCTTGCCGGCGATATTACCGTAGGTGGCTTCCTTGGCACCCAGGCGCTTGAGGTTGATAGAACCGTTGTTGCTCAGTTCCTTTTCAAAGGCGGCCACAGCCTTGGGCAGCGTGTTGACGGCGGCCGTCTTGGGGATGTAAGTCAGGCGGATCAGCGGCAGGAAGGGTGCTTTCTGCGCCGAGGTCAGGTTCACGCCGGCAGGGCCTTTCATCTGCAGGCCGTACCAGTCGGCTGGCAGGCTGACGGTGTAGGGCAGGGCGTTTTCGGTGTAAGACACGTACTTCTGGGCCGAGGCGGGAGCAGCCAGCATGGTGACGGCAGCTGCGGCCAGGGCGATCTGGGGCTTGAAGTTCATGCCTTTACGCTAACAACCCCGTATGAGCGGAAGATTGGCCGAGCCTGACGGTTTTCTGATCTGGACAGGGAATTTCTTCTCCTGGCTGGCCCGGCTGCCTGTGCTCAGTTCTTATGGGAGGGTGCTGGCCGCTGGCCACAGCCGCAGCGGCACCGTGCCCAGAATGTCCTGGGACCGCACCGGGCCGTACTGCCGCGAATCCAGGCTGCTGCCCACCCGGCGGTTGTCGCCCATCACCCAGACCTCGCCGGGGCCCAGGGTACGCGGTGCCTGGTCTTCCAAGAACCCTTCCGCCGATACGTAACTCTCGGCCAGGGCACGGCCGTTGACCCAGACCCGGCCGCCGCGCAGCTCCAGACGGTCGCCCGGCACCGCCAGCACCCGCTTGATGTGGGCGGGCCGCGTCTGGAATTCCAATCCCAACAGTGAATGGGCAGTGTAAGCGTAGGGGCTGTCCGGCGGCCCCCGGAACACCACCACGCTGCCGCGCCGGGGAAAGTCCGGGTCCAGCCAGCGCGGGTATTTCAGCAGCAGCAAGGTGTCGCCGCTGTGCAGGGTAGGGTTCATGGAGTCGCCGCTCACCCGCGCCAGCGACGCGCCGAAGGCCAGCACCAGCCACAGCGCCAGGGTGCCCAGCAGCCAGGGCCAGCCCTCGTTCCAGAAAGTCCGGGCGCGGCCCGGTGGGCGGGGAGCAGGCGGCGTGGCAGAAGCAGGCGGCATCTCCAGAAGTCTAGAGCCTGAAGTTTAGAGGTTGTTCAGCCCCACGCCGCGGCCGGCCGCTTGCCGTTAGTCTGGAGGCCATGAGCCAGGAACTGAAAATTGACAAACACCAAGAAGGCACCGGCGCCCAGGCCCAGAAGGGGGATGTCGTCAGCGTGCACTACACCGGCCGCCTGGAAAACGGCCAGAAGTTCGACTCCAGCCACGACCGCGGCGAACCGATCCAGTTCGTGCTGGGCGCCGGGCAGGTCATCGCCGGCTGGGACCAGGGCATTGAGGGCATGCGGGTGGGCGATCAGGCCACCCTGACCATTCCCAGTGACCTGGCCTATGGCCTCCGCGGCGTTCCCGGTGTGATTCCCGGCGGCGCCACCCTGATTTTTGACGTGGAACTGGTGAACACTCGCCGCGGCTGAAGCCGCCTTTCTCTCCCCAATAGCTTTGCCGCGCCGTCTGGCGGTTCTGGCCTTCTTGCAGGCCGGGGCCGCTAGACTACTTTTTATGAGCAGAAGACGCCGGACGCGCCGGGCGGCGCCACCGCGTGACCGCTACGAGATGCAGCGCGAGCGCAATTACCAGTTCTGGAAGTCCAACCTGCTGGTCGACGCGGTGATGACGGTGATCGTGGCGCTGGGCCGTATCTGGGGGCGCTGAGCTTCAGCCTCTATCATGCGGGAACCTATGGCTGACGTGACCCGCAAAGACCTTGTCCACGCCCTGAACTCTGCCGCCGACCTGCTGGACGTGCTGGGCAGCGACGAGGGCGGCTTCCGGGCGGCAGCCTACCGCAATGCCGCCCGCAACCTCGACCGCTCCGAAACGTCCCTGGACGAACTGCGGGAGACCCGCTTTGCCGGCGTGCCCAAGGTCGGCAAGGGCATTGCCGCCGAGCTGATGGGCTACCTGGACAGCGGCCGCTTTGCTCCCCTGGACGAGGCCGCCGAACAGATTCCCGAAGGGGTGCAGAGCCTCTTTGCGGTGCGTGGCCTGGGCCCCAAGAAAGTGCGGGCCCTCTGGGACGCCGGCATTGATTCGTTGCCGAGACTGCGCGGCGCCGCCCAGAGCGGCGAGCTGGCGGCTGTGAAAGGCTTCGGGGCCAAGGGCGCTCAGGCGCTGGGACAGGCCGCGCAGTTCGTGCTGGATTCTCAGGACCGCTTCTTGCTGTCTCAGGGCCTGCTGGCCGGTGAGGGCGTGCAGCAGGCCCTCGCCGGTGCGGGGCTGGAAGCGCAGTTCAGCGGTGACCTGGGCCGGTTGCGCGATACCCTGCCGGGAGCCGACCTCGACCTGACCGGCGACCCGGCCGCCTGGGCCAGTGCCCTGGCCGGCACCGAGGGCTGGGAAGCCGGCGAAAGCAGCGCCGAGACCCTGAGCGGTCGCTTCGGCAGCGTGCCGGTCACGCTACACCGAGCAGCGGCCGGGTCGCCGGCTTTCCGGCCGTTCGACGAGCCGGAGCATGCCGGCCTGGACTTGCCCGACCCAGCCGAGCTGATTCAGACCCATGACATCCGTGGCATGCTGCACACCCACACGGTCTGGTCTGACGGGGTCTCTACCCTGCGTGAGATGGTAGACAGTGTGCTGGCACTGGGCCACGAGTACCTGGGCACCGGCGACCACTCGCAGTCGGCCGCCTACGCGGGCGGTATGACGCCGGAGCGCCTGCGCGAGTACATCGCCGAGATTCGCGGCCTGCAGGCAGAGGGCCTGCCCATCCTGGCCGGAGCCGAGGTGGACATTCTGGCCGATGGTTCGCTGGACTATGACGACGAACTGCTGGCCGAGCTGGATTACGTGGTGGCCAGCGTGCATTCGGCTTTCGGGCTGAGCCAGGCCGACCAGACCGAGCGGCTGGTGCGGGCCGCCTCGCACCCGCTGGTCAGCATTCTGGGTCACCCCACCGGCCGTCTGCTGCTGCGCCGCGAAGGCTACGCGGTGGACATCGACGCTGTGCTGGACGCCTGCGCCGCCGGCAACACCGCCGCCGAGATCAACGCCAACCCCTGGCGGCTGGACCTGCGCTGGCAAGACGCCCTGCGCTGGCGCAGCCGGGTCCGCTTCTCCATCAACACCGACGCCCACTCGCCGCGCGGCCTGCGCGACGTTCGCTACGGGGTGATGATGGCCCAGAAAGCCGGCCTGACCCCGGCCGACGTGGTCAATTGCCTGGAGCGTGACGCTTTTAAAGCCTGGGCACGCGGCTGACCGAATCCCGCCGGGGGAGGTCACTGCCGGAGCCGGGGGCCGCAGGCTAGAGTGGCTGCATGTACTACATCCGCAACGCCGACAATCATGACGTGACCGTCAACCTGGCGCTGGAAGCTTACCTGATTCGCCACCGGCTGGTGGACGGGCCGCTGCTGCTCTTTTACATCAACGACCCCTGCGTGATCGTGGGGCGCAACCAGAACACCATCGAGGAAATTGACCGTGACTACACCGAGTCGCACGGGGTGCCGGTGGTGCGCCGCTTCTCGGGCGGGGGCGCGGTGTATCAGGACCAGGGCAACCTCTGCTACTGCTTTATCAAGGACGACGACGGCTCTTTCCGGGATTTCGGCAGTTTCACCGGGCCGGTGGTGGAAGCCCTGCAGCGAATGGGAGCCAGCGACGCCGCGCTGCGTGGGCGCAACGACCTGGTGATCGGGGACCAGAAGATTTCCGGCAACGCCATGTATGTTTCGGGCGGCCGGATGACCGCGCACGGCACCCTGCTGTACGACGTGAACCTGGAAAATGTGGCAGCCGCGCTAAGACCTCCCCGCGAGAAAATCGAATCCAAAGGCATCAAGTCGGTGCGGGCCCGCGTGACCAACATCCGCCCCCACCTGGCGCCCGAGTATCAGCGCCTCAGCACCGGCGAGTTCCGCGACGAGATTCTGCGGCAGCTGGCCCAGCAGAGCGGCGGCGAGGCCACCGAGTATCAGCTGACACAGCACGACTGGCAGGAAATCGAGAAGATTCGCCAGGAGTATTTCCTGAATTGGGACTGGAACTTTGGCCGCTCGCCCGACTTCACGCTGGAGCGCCGCCGCAAATTTACCGGCGGACTGATTGACGTGCGGATGAACGTGGAGGAAAAACACATCAAGGACATCCGCATCTATGGTGATTTCTTTGCTCTGGACGACGTGACCGACCTGGAACGCGCCCTGACTGGCGTGCCCTACCGCCCTGAGGACATTGAGGCGGCCCTGGCGCCCTTCGACCTGAGCCGCTATTTCGGGGCGGTGGAGCGAGAGGAGTTCCTGCGGCTGGTCATCTGACCAGTCATTTGAAAGGCGCCGGGGCCGTTTCCCACCAGTTGCCGCGTGCCAACAGCAGGCCGAGGGCCAGCGCGGGGGCGTCCGGGTGGCTGCGGGCCTCATAGTCCCGGCACAGCGCCAGCAGCTGCGCCCTGAATTCGTCGGTGTCGCGCTCGCCCAGGCGCAGCTCCCGCAGGGTGAACAGTTGCGGCGCGGCAAAGCTGACCGGCAGGGGGCCGTCTAGCGTGCCCAATTCCAGCCGCCCCGCAGCCAGCCAGTACCCCCAGTCATCCCGGTCCTGCATGGCCGCCTGCGCAATCAGGTCTACCAGATGCCGCAGGCGGTCGCCATACTGCTGCCAGAAGAACTCGCTCACGCTGGCGGCGCCGGTCTGGGTATAGGGCACCAGCCAGGGCTGCGGCACCTGATAAAGGCGGATGGGGCGGCCCCGCCGGCGGCGTTCGCCCACTTGCGCGGCGATGCCGGCGCGCCGGAGTTTGTCCACGGTGCTGTAGGCCCGCCGCCCACTGATGCCGAGTTGTGCCGCCAGGTCGCCAACACTTAGCGGCTCACGCATCAGGGCGTGGAGCGCGAACAGCAGGTCCGGGTCCAGCAGCAGTTTGGCTTGGTGGGGCAGGACAACTCTCGGCTTGGGCATAGGTGTTTCCCAGGGTAGTGGTTCTCAACCTCGGCCGGACGCTTGGCCTGGAAGTTCAGGGCCGCTTTGCTGAGGTCATGCTCTGGCACCAACGTTCCTTTGGGGTGTGGCTTCTGGCCACCGCGCAAAACAGTTTCGGCTCGGCCCTTTCGGCGGCGGCAGTCAGCTTTCTGGTTCTGGAGCAGACGGGAGACGGGGCGGCCCTCGCCCTGACGCTGGCCCTGGGATTCCTGCCGGCTCTGCTGTTGCCACTGGTGGGTGTGTGGACAGACCGGCTGCCTCTGCAGTGGCCGCTGGTGAGCGCGGCGGTGCTGGGCGGCGCGGTGCAGTTGGCCCTGGCCGGGGCGGCGCTCAACCTGTCTGCTCTGGGCTGGACAGCCATTCCGGCCGGCTGGCTTTTTGCGGCGGCTCTTATTGGCGGCCTCGCCAGTGTCTGGGCGCAGCCGGCAGCGCAAAGTGCGGTGCCGCTGCTGGTCGGTGCCGATGGCCTGAGCTGGGCCAACGGGTTGCTGACGGGCACGCGGCAAACGGCCACCCTGCTCGGCTTTCTGGCGGGGGGTGGGCTGGTGGCGCTGGCAGGCGCCCTAGCTGCACTGCTGGTTGATGGGCTGACTTACCTGATAGCTGCACTGCTGACGGGTCTGCTGGTAAAGTTTCCGCCCCGCCCCTCGCGGCTGCCGGCCGCCTCCCCGCTGGCTGAACTCCGCGCCGGGGTCCAGACCTTGTGGCAGACACGGTCTCTGCGTCTGCTGCCCTGGCTGCTGCTGGCCCTGAACGCGGCGGGCGCTCCCCTGGAGGTGCTGATCCCGGCCGAAATGGAACGCCTGGGTGCAGGCGCAGCTGGTTACAGCGGCTTTCTGACCGCTCAGATGCTGGGCAGCCTGCTGGCCGGAGCTGGGACTGCCTGGGCCGGGCAGCACCTGCCGGCCCGCGCCGCCGTGCTGGGCTGGGGGCTAGGCGCGGTGGGTCTGCTGCTGCTTGCCGGCCTGCCAGCTGCCATAGGCACTGCTGTGCCGCTTGCCTGGGCAGCAGCGGCGCTGTTCGGCTTCGGAATGGCTCTCAGCAATGTCCTGATCATGACTCTGGTGGGTCAGAGTGTTCCGTCTGAGCAGCTGGGACGGGTCTTTGGCGTGCTGGGCAGTGTAAGCATGCTAGGCATGCCCCTGACCCTGCTGGCGCTGGCCGCCTGGGTGGGCCGGGTGCCGGCACCGGGGACCTCTTTCTGGCACTGGCGGCTACTCTGGTGCTGTGCGCTGCTGCCTTATGGCGCACCCTTGCCGGCGCTGGGGGGGCGCAGGGAGCAGGTGCCTGAGCTGCCCTTGGGGAGTCTGGGGCCAGCCCGGTGCACCTGCTTTACTCCGCCAGCAGCGCCTCGACGAATTCGGCAGCGTTGAAGGGTTGCAGGTCGTCGGCCTGTTCACCCACCCCGATAAACTTGATCGGCACCCCCAGCTCGCGCACGATGGGAATCAGGATGCCGCCCTTGGCGGTGCCGTCCAGCTTGGTGACCACCACGCCGCTCAGCGGCACCGACTCGTTGAATTTCTTGGCCTGTTGCAGGCCATTCTGGCCGGTCACGGCGTCCAGCACCATCCAGACTTCGGCCGGTTCGCCCTCGTCGGCCTTGCCGATGACCCGGTGCACCTTTTGCAGCTCCTGCATCAGGTTGTGCTGGTTGTGCAGTCGCCCGGCGGTATCCACCAGCAACAGGTCGGTGCCGCGGGCCTTGCGCGAGCTGGCGGCGTCGAACGCCACAGCGGCAGGGTCGCCGCCCTCGCGGCCCTGAATGACCGGCACGCCCAGGCGGTCGCCCCAGACTTCCAGCTGGGCACCGGCGGCGGCACGGAAAGTATCGCCGGCAGCGAACATCACGCTTTTGCCGTGCTCCATGTAGTGCTGGCCCAGCTTGGCAATGGTGGTGGTTTTGCCCACCCCGTTCACACCGATCACCATCACCACGTGCCCAGCCGGCTGCACCGGCGAGGGCGTCACGGCCGGCTGGAACCATGGGGACAGGCCGCTGTCATCTTCTTCGGCCTGTCCGGGCGGCTGCAGCTGCTCGATCAGGGCGTCGGACAGCGCTGCCAGCAGGTCGGGCCGGCGGCTGCTCTGCACGCTTTCCAGAATCTCGGCCGTGGCGGGGCCACCCACGTCGGCGGCCAGCAGGGCCATTTCCAGGTCTTCGAGCACCTCGGCGTTGCGGGCGTAAGAACGGAGATCCCGGCCCAGAAAGCCGGCATTCTGATTCAATTGGGCGCGGGTTTTTTGCAGCCCCCCGCGCAGTCGATCTGCCCATGTCATGCTCATACCATAGCGCCTGCCTGGCGCGGCAGCCGGGAGAGAAAACGCAATCTGCCGTGGGGGGCCTGCTCCGCTCAGTTGAGCAGCCGTGCCGGGGCCGCCGCCTGCTCGCGCCGCAGCCGGATCAGCCGCAGCCGCAGCGCCGGCAGCTGGGTGCGGGCCAGCGGGCCACGGTGCAGGGTTCTTTCGCCGCCGGGCAGCGGCAGGGTCAGCACCGGCACGTGATGGCCGTAAAGCTCGATCAGCCGGTCGTCGCCGGCAATGTCCATGCGTTCAAAGGGCAGGTCCCATTCCAGCAGCAGCGTTTCGGCCTGCTGGCACAGCTTGCAGCCGCTGCGGGTGTAGAAAACCGGGGTGGGGAAGGCGGCAGGTGAGTCGGTCATGCTGCCTGCGGTGTAGCACGGCGGGGCCGGTCTGCGCCAGACACTCTGTCCTGGCTGCCTTGGCCCCACGGTTGCCCCTACAATGTGGGCGATGCAGGCAAGGGCGCTCAGGCAGCACGAAATTCAGCAGCGTGGCGGACGGCAGAACAGGCGCTGGGCCAGGAGAGCGGCCTGGGCGGTGGCCCTGCTGCTGGTCCCGGCTGGAATGGCTGCTGGTGAAGCCGCTGCGGTTCCGGCCGGAGCTGTGACGTCGCCTGCCGTGACCCGTTCCGCGCCGGTCGCCCTTTCTCTGGAACTGCGGCAGGCGGCCGGGCAGAACCGGGTGTTCGTGTCGCTGCCGGCTGGCACGGTGCCTTTTGCCCCACAGGCCGGGGCGGAGGGTGGCGCGGCCTGGGTGGAGCTTCCGTTTGAGCTGGCCGTGCAGCAAGGCCGCTTGGGCACCGACGTGCCGGCCTACGCGGCCCAGGGCCATCGCCTCAGCCTGACGCTGGGGCCCGGCATCGGTGGGGTGCGCGCCCAGTTCTGGCCGGCGGTGGGCAGCTGGCCGCCGGGACTGGTCTTGGACCTGCTGCCGGTTGGATCAGAGGGCGCTTCCATTCAGCCCCGGTCTGCGTCTCAGCCTGGCCCGGCTGTGGCCGCTTCGCCTGCGCCGCTGCCACGGGCCACCCCGGCCGTGCCAGCGCCCGCTGTTCCCACCTCTCCCAAGGCCGGGCCTGTCCGGGCCAGCATCGTGCTGGACCCCGGACACGGTGGCATTGACCCCGGCATGACCAGCCGCTGGGTGCGCGAGGCAGACGTGAATCTGGATGTGGCGCTCCGCACGGCGCGGGCGCTGGAAGCCCACGGGGTGGCCGTCACCCTGACCCGCCGCAATGACAGCCACCTGAACCCCGACAAGGCCACCGACCTGAACCTGCGCTCGCGGATGGCGACCACCGGGCAGGTCAGTGCCTTTGTCAGCGTGCATGTCAATGCGGCGGCCAGTCCGGCGGCGCAGGGCATCGAAACCTATTATTTCGGGCAGCCACTGGCAGTCCAGGGCCGCAGTCTGGCGCTGCGCGAAAATGGCGGGGGAGACGTGGGCGCCGCGCTCACCGATCAGGCGGCCCGCTCGGCGCAGGGGGTGCTGGGCGATCTGCTCTCGCAGACCAAGCTGAGCTTTTCCCGCCGGCTGGCCGCTCTGGTCCAGGCCGAACTGGTGGCCGCCACCGGGGCGCAGAACCGTGGAGTGAGGACCGATGCCTTTTATGTGATTCGCAGCCCCACCACCCCCGCCATCCTGACCGAGCTGGGCTTCGGGTCCAGCCCGGCAGAAGGGCCGCGCCTGGCTTCTGCCGAGTACCGCCAGCGGCAGGCCGACGCCCTGGCACGGGCGGTGCTGCGCTTTCTGAACGCCCGCTAGCCCCTGCTTAGGGAGCAGCTGGCCCGGCCCGCTCCGGCACCCGGCGCACCAGCAAAATCCCGGCCACGAAAAACAGCGCCGCCAGCCCGAACACGGCCGTGTACCCGGCGGTGCCCCCGCCGCGGTTGAGGCTGTCCAGCAGGCTGCCCATCGGCAGGCTGACCACCTGCGGCGCCACAAAGGCCACGTGCCAGACGCCCATATCGCGGGCGTAGCTATTTTCGCTGGGCAGGGCGTCGCTGCCCAGTGCCCAGTCCACACTGGTAAAGGCCCCGAACCCCAGCCCAAACAGCGCGGCAATGCCCAGCGCCGGGAGATAACTGCCGTTCAGAATCAGCAGCACGGCGGCCAGCGCCATCATCCCGCCGGCGGCATAAATCACCGGTTTGCGGCCCAGCCGGTCGCTCAGTTGCCCGCCCAGCAGGGCGCTCACGATGCTGGCCACGATGATGGCCGCCAGCATCACCGAGGTGCTCTGCTCGGGGTTGCTCTGGCGCAGGACATCGCGGTTGTAGTAGTTCAGGAAAGGCTGCACCGAGTATTGGCCCAGCGCAAACAGCACCCGGGTCCAGAACACCCAGAAAAAGGGCGGATAGGCGAACAGCTCCCGCAGGCTGAGGCTGGGAGCTGTGGAGCCAGCAGAAGATGCCGGGGAGGGTTGTGGAGCGGCGGCCTGGTCGGCGCCAGCCACGCCCCGCAGCGTGATCAGGGCCGGCAGGGACAGCACGGCGGCAATCAGCAGATAGTTGGCGGCCGGGGGCAGGTGCAGCGCCGCGATGGCAAATGTGCTGCCGGCGGCCAGCAGCTGCCCCACTGCCTGCAGGGTCGCCATCACGCCCGAGTAGTGGCCGCGTTGCTGCACCGGCACCAGCTGCGGAATCAGCGCCGAGTAGGGCGCGGTGGCGTAATTATTGCCAAACTGCACCAGCAGGAAACCCAGCACGAACACCCCGAATCCGGCCGTGCCGCTCAGCCCGGCCACCGCGCCGCCCATCACCGCCAGCCCCAGCAGGTTGATCGTCAGCCCCCAGCGCAGGTAGGGCAGCCGCCGGCCGCTGCGGTCACTCTGCGCTCCCACGATAGGCGGCAGCACCAGCGCCACCAGCGCGCCCACCGCTGTCAGCAGGCCCAGCCAGGTGCCCTTGGCCGCCTCGCCCATAAACTGCACCACGCCGGCCGGCATGGCAATCAAGAGCAGCACCAGCCAGTGAAAAGCGGTACCGAACCAGAAAGCGGACAGGACAGCCGGATGCGGCGGCCCGGGGACAGGCTGTGGGATTTTGGGGGGCATCTGCAAGCCAAGTATAAAAGAGGGACACGGCTGCTGGCCCGGCCAACGAGCGGTGCGTCCTCCATGCTCTAGAGTAAGACCATGACGGCTTTTCTCGGGCGTGTGTGGCGGTGCGGTACGCTGCTGGGCCTGCTGAGTATCTGCCCCGGCGCGGTGCTGGCGGCCGCGCCTGCTCCGGCGGGCGCTGTTCCGGCTGTGGCGACTCCCGCAACAGTGGCAGATGCCGCCCCTGCTCAGGAGGACCTGCTGGCCGTCATCGGCAGTGGCCCCAGCGCCCTGCGGCTGACCCGCGCCGATTTCGAGCGGGCTTTCCGGCTGGCGGTGGGCGAATTGCTCAACCGCCAGGGCCTGCCGCTGCGCGACGATCTGTTTCAGGCTTTTGCGCCGTCTCGCAGCCAGTTTTTCGAGCAGTATGTCCGCGACCGGAAAACCGAGTATCTGGCCCGTCAGGCCCTACCGGATTTCGTTTACAGTGGGCCGCCGCGCATCGGGCCGCAGTCGTTTGCCCGGCCACAGGGCTACGCCGACTATCTCAGCGGCGCCGGATATCAGGGCGAGGCCGACTATCTGCAGGAAATGGCCCGCCGGGCGCTGACCGAAGCCTACCGCCAGCAACTGCTGCAGCGGTTTACTTTCAGCGACGCGGCCGTGCGGAACTTTTACGACCTCAACCGCGCCCGCTTCGTGCAGCGTGATGAAGCCTGCGCCCGGCATATCCTGGTGCTGGACGAGGCCCAGGCCCGCGACCTGCGCCAGCTACTGCTCTCGGGCGCTGACTTTGCGCTGCTGGCCCAGTCGGAAAGCCGTGACCCCGGCAGCGCATCGCGTGGGGGCGACCTGGGCTGCTTTGCCCCGGGCCAGACGGCTGACGCGTTCGATACTGCCCTGTTCGCCGGCATCCTGGGCGCCCCGCGGGTGGTGCAAACGGACCAGGGCTGGCATGTGCTGGAAGTGACCGAGCGCCGCCGCGCCGGGCTGCTGCCGCTGGAGCAGGCCGCCCCGCAGGTGCGCGAGTCGCTGGCCCGCAGTGCGGCTGCCCGGCTGCTGAACACCCAGCTGGCACAGGTGCCGGCGCAGCTCTTTCCGGAGCATCTGATGGGTGGCCCGCAGCCCTAAAGTTTCGGGCCGGGCTGAGCTGACTGGTTCAGCTGCCGAACGATCCGCTGCAAAAGCGTCCCTGCTGGTCCAGCGGCACGCTGCCGTCCGGAAAGAGGGTCAGCCCGGTCAGCGACTGGACCTTGGCCGGCGTCACCTCGTAGCGGCTGAAGCTGGTGTCGCTGGGCTGTGAGCGGTTGGGAATTACGAACGCGCGGGCTTCCTTGCCGGACACCACCACCTTGAACAGCGAATCCGGCACCGCCACTCCCTCCCCGATGGTCTTGGGATGTTTGCTCAGCACCGGCCCGCTCAGCACGAAGACCCCGCCCCGGTCACCTGCGCAGCTGCGCACCGCACTTTCCAGCGCCGCCCAGACGCCGGTGTTCATATGGTGGTTTTGCGGCACCATGTTGCTCAGGTAAAAGGATTCCTGCATGGCCTGTGGGCTGGACTTGAAATCGGCCGCTGGCGCCATGTGCCCGCGGTCGTAGCCGCTGCTGCGGTAATCGTTCAGCCCGGCGCTCTCACCGGCTGGCAGGTCGGGGTCCGGCACAAAGTTGTCCTGGCGCTGTACGTTGCCGCCCAGTTCAGTGGGGGAGAGGTATTCGCCCACCACCCGTGGCACGTGCCAGGCCGGATCGTAGAGCACCACATATTCCTGGCGGCACAGCAGCCGGGTGGAGACGCCGGCCGCTTCGGGGATGCCGCCGCGCCACTCGTCACGGCACTGGGCCGGGTCGCCCAGGGCGCCGGGCACCCGTTCACCGGAAGGCACCGGCAACCCGAGGTCGCCACCGCAGCCCCACAGGGCCGCCGCGCCGGCCACCAGGAGGCCCAGCAGCGAGAGGACAGTCTGATTGGTTCGGTTGGTCTGGGCGGAAGCTGACTTGCGCGGCATCGGCCGTCTATTCTAGCGGGCTCCCGCTCCGGCCGGGCACTGCCTGCCTACTGGTCCAGCTCGCTCAGCACCGCCCGGCCGATCACCAGCTGCTGAATCTCACTGGTGCCCTCATAGATTTCGGTGATTTTGGCGTCGCGGTAAAGTTTTTCTACCGGGTACTCGGCGCTGTAGCCGTTGCCGCCGAAAATCTGCACGGCGCTGCGGGTCACTTCCACGGCGGCTTCGCTGCCCAGCAGCTTGGCCATGCTGGCTTCCTTGGAAAACTTCTGCCCCGCGTCTTTCAGCCAGGCGGCCTTGAGGCCCACCAGCCGCGCCGCTTCCAGCTGGGTGGCCATCCTCGCCAGCCGGAAGCTCACTGCCTGGTGCCCCGCGATGGGCTTGCCGAACTGCTCGCGCTCGGCAGCGTAACGGGCGGCATGTTACAGCGCGGCCTGGGCAATGCCCACCCCCAGCATCCCGATCCCGATGCGGCCCGAATCCAGGCTGGACAGCGCGATGATCAGGCCCTGGCCTTCCTCGCCAATCATCTGGCTGGCCGGCACCCGCACATTCTCGAACGACACTGTGGTGGTGTGGGCGGCGTGCTGCCCCATCTTTTCCTCGGGCCGGCCAAAGCTTAGGCCTGGGGTGCCATCTTCCACCACAAAGCAGCTCACCCCACGGGCACCCTCGCCGCCGGTGCGGGCCATCACCATATAGATGTCGGCGTGGCCGCCGGACGTGATCCAGGCTTTAGATCCGCTGATCAGCCAGTCGTCGCCGTCGCGCACGGCGCGGGTCTTCAGGCTGGCGGCGTCGCTGCCGGCCTGTGGCTCGGTCAGGCAAAAAGCCCCCAGTTTCTCGCCGGCCGCCAGTGGCCGCAGGAAACGCTCCCGCTGCTCGTCGGTGCCATAGTTCAGAATCATCTGCTCGGGCAGGCCGTTCTGCACGCTCACAATCACCGCCACGCTGGGGTCGGCGGCGGCGATTTCGGCCAGGCACAGCGCATAGGTCACGCTGTCCAGCTCGGCGCCGTCCCACTCCTCGGGCACGGTGGCGCCCAGCAGACCCAGCTCGGCCAGACCTCGCAGCTGTGGCTCGGGCCATTTATGCTCACGGTCGTATTCGCGGGCCAGCGGCGCGATTTCACTGCGGCAAAAATCGCGCACATGCTGCACGATCAGCCGCCCCTCGTCATCCAGGGCAAAATTCATTTGTGGCATAGCAGCAGGCTAGCAGACCGGCCGCTGGGCCGGGGATTTCAGCCAGGGGCCAAGTCCAGCCAGGCGGGACCCCTGTCTAGCTGCAGCTCCTGCCGGGCTCAGGGTGCAGCTCTGTCCAGCTCGGCCTGGAGTGCCGCCTCAATCCCTTTGCCGCGCCAGCCGGCCGCTACGCTGATCAGCGGCTCAGCGCCCCCGGGCAGGGCCAACGCTGCGCCGATTACGCTGCCGCCGGCAATCGCCAGCGCAGCCTGCTGCACCTGTTCCAGATCAGCCTCAGGCAGCAATTGGCCGGCCGCTTTTGCCAAAGCTGGAGCCAGCGGCAGCAGCGGCCGGGTCACCCGCACCCGGGCGGGCAGCGGGGGCACACTCACTGCGCCGGGCCCTGTTCAATGGTGCCGGACCAGGGCTCGTAGCGGGTTTCGACCCGGTCGGTGTGGCTGCCCTTGGCATCTTTGATGGTGCGGTTGATGTGCAGGTACATGCCGGGGCGTGAACCCTCGACATAACGCCGCTGCCCGGGGGCCAGGTTGGGGTTCAGCACGTAGTGCGGCGCCGGGGCCGGCATCTGCGCGGTCACGACCGCGTCGCTGACCGTCACCTCGCGCTTGGGCTTGGTTCCCCACAGTTCCACCCGCAGGCGGCTGTGGGCGTTGTCGTTCAGCGTGCGCACCACCAGCGGGGCGCCGGTGTCGTTTTTCATCACCAGATCCAGGCCGGGATCGTACACCGCCGCCTCAAAGCCGGTCTGGGGCTCGTAGTAGGGCACCCGGTAGGTGTGCTGGTTGCGCTCCACCACCGGCAGACCCGCCTTATACAGGCTGCGGAAGGCGGTGGTGGATACCTGGCAGACCCCGCCGCCCAGGCCGTCCACCGTCTGCCCGCCCGAGATGATCAGCCCGCTCACGAAGCCGTCCTTGGCGGTGATGCCGCCCACCGCCTGCAGGAAGCTGAAGTTCTGGCCGGCCGGCACCACATAACCGTCCAGCTTCTGGGCGGCCACCCGCACGTTTTCGCGCCTTGATTCGCTGCTGCCGTCGTAGGTACTCTCGCCGGTGGCGATAAGTTGCAGCTTCGCCGGGTCGGGCAGGTCGTCCACCGTGAAGCTGGGCTGGGTGGTCTTGGCCGGCCAGACCGAGGTCTTCGTTTCCGGGTTCAGCAGGTCGCGCTCGAAGATCTTGCGGGCCTCGCTGCGCTGCACCTCGTATCCGCTGCGGCCTTCCTTGGGCAGCCACTGGCTTCCCTGCGCCACATAGCGGGCTGGCACGGCCGGATGGTCTACCTGCGCCAGCACGCTGTCGAAGGTCTTCTGGATGGCTTTGGCGTCGGGCTTGATGCCGTCTCGGGTCGCCCAGTACAGGTCCGCCACCTGCGGCACCGGCAGGGTAATGGCCGCGTCCGAATCTTTCAGCTGCACCTTCAGAGGCCGCAGCAGCGCGTTGCCTTTGTCCACCTGCGCTTTCAGTTTGGCCGGCGAATACTGCGAGGACACCGCCTGGAAAGGTACTGTCAGCTCGGTCTGGTCGGGGTGCGCGGCAAACTGCTGGGCGGCGGCCTGGGTGTCGGCGCGCTTGCCCTCGCGGCCGCCAGCCACCACGTAGCGGTAAGCTTTGCCGTCAAATTTCACCTCGCCGTCCTGGGGGGCAAAGCCCAGCGGGGCCGTCAGCTCAGCCAGCTTTCCGGCGGCTTTCTGGGGGTCCACTTTCGCGCTGACCTCGAAGTTGGCCGGCTGCGCCGAGCCGGTCAGGTGGCTCAGCCGCTCGGGCCAGCTGCGGCCAGTGGTGTAGGCCTGCGCCTGTTCAAGTGCAGCAGCTGTATCACGCTGCCAGCCCAGCTCGGCCGCGCTGACTTGCCAGCTCTGGTCGCCGGCCTTCACAGTGATCTGCGGCGCCGTGGGAAGGCGCCCGCTCAGCTGTGCCTGGGCCTGCTCGGTGCTCAGGCCGCCCACATCCACGCCCCCGACCCGCACACCGGGAGCCAGCTTGCCGTTGCTCTGCCCCAGGCTGAGGGCCAGGGCACTGCCCAGCAAAACAGTCAGGGCGGCGGCGCCCCAGATCCAGGGGGCGGAGCGGCGTGGGGGCGTCGGACGTTCGTTGGGGGCGGCATTCTCAGGCATCACATCCAGTCTAACAAGCCGGCCGGCCACCGGAGGTTAACGGTGCCGGCTGCTGCAGCCTTCATGAAGATGCCTGCCGTCAGGGCACGGCCAGTGGGTGCCCCCTTCCCCTCAGGGCTCCGGCACTGGCGCCGCGGCGGCCTGCGCTTCGGCGGCCTCGGCTGCGGCGTTGTCCATCGCCACCGCCACCTTATCGCCGTCTTCCAGGGCCACCACGAACTGGCTGCCTTCCAGCCGCACCCGGGTCAGAATCTGCTCGTCGCCGCTGGGCCGGGTGGCCGCGTGCAGCTCGATGTAATCCCGCAGCGGGGTGTTGATCACCTTGGAAGCCAGCACCTCCTCCACCTGAAAGATGCCGCCGGAGTTGTTCATGGTCACGCTGATCCGCACCGGGCGCTCCCGGCCCGGCTCAATCACCACCTGATCCACCGCCAGTGCGCTGATGGAGTGGATGTCCACGCTGCCCATCTTGAAAGCCTTGCGGCCGCGCCCTTTGGTGATGTCGGTGCCGTCGGCCACAGCCGTGATGCCGCCTTCGATGGTCAGGGGCGGCGGGTTCAGGTCGTGGCAGTTGATGGCGCCCAGGATAAAAGATCGCACCTTGATCCGCTTGAAGGGGTCGCTGTACAGCGGCGTCATGATCCGGTCCAGAATCGGAATTGCCAGGTTGACCCCGTGGACTTCGTGCCCGGCGCGGTGCACCTGGTTGCCGATGTCGTGCAGCATGGTGCTGAGAATCACCGTCAGCAGCACGTCGTCCTCATCTCCGATTCCACTCCCGATCAGGTCCGGCTTAACCCCGCCGCCCAGCAGCAGATGGGTGATGGTGATGCCCGCCGCGCCGGTGATGAAGGCGTGGACCCGGCCGTGATCGTTGTAACCCAGCTTGCGCATGGTGATGTAGTTCGCCATGTCCCAGTGCGCCAGGGCTTCGGGGTCGTTTTGCAGCGCCTCGAAAGCGGCCAGCGCCCGGGGCGCGTCGCTGAGGTCCGAGCGCAGCGACGCCTGCGCCGCGTCAATCAGCTTGGCCTTGGGCGTCTCGAAGCGCAGCTGCGGGTCGCGGTCCGGCTCCGGCGGCTGAATGGCGGCCAGGCGGGGATCACCGTCCAGCACCTCCAGCCGGAAGGTGCCGGTGCCCTGTCCGCTCTGGCACCCGCTGCCCGCTTGGGTTTCCTGCTCTGCCGGCTCCTTTTTCATTACTCGCCCTTGAATTCAGGCCGGCGCTTGTCCAAAAAGGCGCGGGTGCCTTCGGCAAAGTCGCTGGTGGCAACCGCCATGCCGAACAAGTCGGCCTCGATTTCCATGCCTTCTTCCACGCTGATGTGTGCGCCCCGGCGTACCGCTTCCTTGATCAGCGCCAGCGAAATCGGGGCGTTGCGGATCATCTGCTCGGCCACTTCACGGGCCTTGCTCAGCGGCTCGTCGGAGACATAGTTCACCAGGCCCATCTGCAGCGCTTCCTCGGCGTCAACCTGGCGGCCAGTTATCAGCATGTCCAGCGCGCGGCCGGCTCCGATCAGGCGTGGCAGGCGCTGGGTGCCGCCAAAGCCAGGAATCACGCCCAGGCTGGCTTCGGGCAGGCCCATTCGGGCACGCGGCGAGGCGATCCGGATGTCACAGGCCAGCGCCAGCTCCAGGCCGCCGCCCAGGGCAAAGCCCTGAATGCATGCGATGGTGGGCAGCGGCAGGTTATTCAGCGACTGCATCACTTCCTGCCCGCTCAGCGACAGCTCGCGGCCCGAGTAGACATTGTTCAGTTCACTCAGCTCACTGATATCGGCCCCGGCCACAAAAGCCTTCTCGCCGGCGCCGGTCACGATCAGGGCGCTGATGTCGGCGTTCTCGGCAATCAGGTCCACCACCTGTCCGATTTCCGTCAGGGTATCGCTGTTCAGGGCATTCAGTGCCTTGGGCCGGTTGATGGTCAGCACTGCCAGGGAGCCGTGCTGGTCCAGCTGCAGGTTGGAGAATTCCAGTTCATCAAAGAGGGTCATGCCCCTATAGTGGCACGCTGCGCCCGGCCGGAGAAACGGGGGAGTCCCTGAGGCTGGGCGCCTGCCCCAGACCTTCTGGTCAGCTGCCAAAAAAACCGCCCCCGGGGGAGCGGTTCCAGGAATGGAAGCCTCTGCGGCCTCCATCTGTCCAGGATCAGCGGACGCGCACGCCCTGGGACTTCAGCAGGCGGCGGGCGGTGGCGGTGGGCTGAGCGCCCTGTTCCAGCCAGTGCTGCGCACGCTCGACATCCACCTTCAGGAAGGTTTCGGACTTCTTGCGGGGGTCGTAGTAGCCCAGGTTTTCGATGTAACCGCCGTCACGGGGGCGGCGGGCATCGGCAACGACGATGCGGTAGTGGGGGTTGTGGGCCGAGCCAAAACGGGACAAACGAATCTTAACCATAGTAAATGCCTCAAGAATTTGGATTTGAGGGTGTGTCCGCCTGTAGGAGAAGCGGAACTATGCGCCTTACCAGCAGCCACGCAAAAAGCGCACCGCAGCAGCTTAGCAGAGGCGCCCCTGAGCCTGCAAGCAGAGCTGCGGCGTGCAG
The DNA here is from genome assembly GCF_946848805.1 of Deinococcus sp. Marseille-Q6407. NCBI lineage: Bacteria > Thermotogati > Deinococcota > Deinococci > Deinococcales > Deinococcaceae > Deinococcus > Deinococcus sp. Marseille-Q6407. The sequence continues at coordinate 943,917 of NZ_CAMPFU010000002.1, read as the reverse complement.
TGGGGTTTTCCCTTGCCCCTGCCCCGGCCAGATGCTAGGCTGAGGTGTTGCCGCGCCTAGACGCGCTGGCTATATCCAGGAGGATTAGGAGTTCATGGAAGATAAGACCCAGACCCCCGCCCAGGAAGGCGGGACGATTCAGCCCGATATGGGCACCGAGACCGCGACCCAGAGTGATGTGCAGCAGGAGCAGGAGCAGGAGCAGGTTCAGACCGAACAGGCCCAGCCCCAGGCTGCCCAGAGCGATGACCGCGATTACCCCGAAATGACCATGGAAGACGTGCTGGCGAGCGAAGCTCAGGAGCCCCAGAACGTCAACCGTGGCGATATTGTTGACGGCACCGTGGTGTTTATCGGTTCCGAAGGCATCGCCGTGGATATCGGCGCCAAGGTGGAAGGCATTGTGCCCCTGACCCAGCTGGGCGACGAGCCAATGACTGCCGAGGAAGCCCAGGCCCAGTACAAGCCTGGCGATCCCATCACCACTTACGTAGTGCGTGTGGACATGACCACCGGCCAGATTGTTCTCTCCAAGAAGCGCGCTGACCAGAACAAGGGCTGGCGCGTGCTGGAGAAGATGCAGGAAGAAGGCCAGACCTTCGAAGTTGATGTCTTGGAAAAGGTCCGTGGTGGTCTGGTGGCCCAGGTCGAAGGCATCCGCGCCTTCCTGCCGGCCAGCCAGGTGGACACCCGCCGCGTCAACGATCTGGATCCTTACGTTGGCAAGCCCCTGCAGGTGCAGCTGATTGAGCTGAACCGCAAGCGCAACCGCGTGATCATCAGCCACCGCGCCATTCTGGATGCCCAGAAGGAGCAGGCCAAGCAGGAAACCATGACCCACCTGGAATCCGGAGCCGTATTTGAAGGCACCGTGGTGGAAATCACCGATTTCGGTGTGTTTGTGAACCTGGGCGGCATCGACGGTCTGGTGCACCGCAGCGAGCTGACCTATGGCCGTTTCAATCACCCGCGCGAAGTGGTGTCGGTGGGCGATAAGGTTCAGGTGCAGGTGATCGACGTGGACGAAAGCCGCGAGCGTATCAACCTGAGCATGAAGGCCCTGACCAACGATCCCTGGGAAGGTGCCATGGACCGCTACAGCATTGGCCAGCGCGTCAAGGGCAAGGTCACCAACCTGACCAACTTCGGCGCTTTTGTCGAACTGGAACCCGGCCTCGAAGGTCTGGTGCACGTCAGCGAAATGAGCTGGACCAAGCGCGTGCGTCACCCCAATGAAGTGCTGACCGAAGGCGAAGAAACCGAGGCCGTGATCTTGCGAATGGACCCGGTGGAGCGCCGCATCAGCCTGGGTATTCGTCAGACCACGGATGATCCCTGGAGTGCCCTGCCCGACCGTTACCCGCCCGGCACCCCGGTGAAGGGTCACGTGACTGGCCTGACTGACTTCGGTGTCTTTATGGAAATCGAAGAAGGCATCGAGGGTCTGATTCACATCAGCGAACTGGATACCCAGCGTGTGAACAACCCGGCTGATCTGTTCAAGAAGGGCGACGAGATTGAAGCCGTCATCCTGAACATTGATCCTGTTGAGCAGCGCGCTAGCCTGTCGCGCCGCCGTGCGCTGGGTGGCGGCCCGGCTCCCCGCGAAGGTGGCAACCGTGACTTCGTCAGCCAGGGTGGCGGCAGCCGCAGCGACCGCTACAGTGGTGGTGGTGGAGGACGTGGCGGCCGCGGTGGCCGTGGTTCCGACTACAACTACTCGGCCAAAGATGCTAGCCAGGGCGGCAAGATCAGCACCAAGCTGGGCGACGTTTACGCTGACCTGTTCGCGCAGTTCGGCATGACCTCCGACAGCGATAAGAGCGAGAAGGCGGCCGATGAAAGCCAGGTCGAAAAGGTGCCCGGTATTCCCGACGCCGAATCGCCTAAGATGACCCCCGGAGAAGCTGTAGAGCTGACAGAAGGGTACGACAGCAGCGATACTGAAAATCAGTAAGAGCTGAAGTCTATTCCTGATTGGGAATGATCAAGAGGAAGGGCCAAGCGTAATGCTTGGCCCTTCCTCTTATGTTGCTGCGACGGCCTCTGCCCATATAGTTGAGGAGTTAGGCGACTAAAGGCTGTCACTACAAAGCCAGATCAACTGCAGAGTGAGAGAAAGCAAAAAAAGAGGAGGCCAACTGGCCTCCTCTTTTGCTCTGCCTGGAACTTAGCTGCGCTTGCGGTAGCTGTCGCCGAAGCGCTTGGAGAACTTCTCCACACGGCCTTCGGTGTCAACGAAGCGTTCTTCGCCGGTCCAGAAGGGGTGCGAGCCACTCCACACGTCCACGTGAATTTCGGGGCGGGTGGACAGGGTTTCCATCACGACCTGGCCCTGGTAGATAATTTTGCAGGGGACGGCCTTGGGGTGCAGATCATTCTTCATGGTTTCCTCCTTGACCACGTCTGGTGCGTGATCTTGAACCTTGAAATTATATCATAGCTCGCTGCAGGGCTGCTTGCAGCTTCAGATTGCGAGGCAATTTTACCGGCAACCAAAGAATAAAACGGCAAAATTAAAAAGGGGAAGGGCATAGCCCCCTCCCCTCAAGACGTCGCTAAAGTTACTGGATAACCTTGGTCACGACGCCGGCGCCGACGGTGCGGCCACCTTCGCGGATGGCGAAGCGCAGGCCTTCTTCCATGGCGATGGGCTTGATCAGCTCCACGGTGAACTCGATGTTGTCACCGGGCATCACCATTTCCACGCCTTCTTTCAGCTCCACCACGCCAGTCACGTCCGTGGTCCGGAAGTAGAACTGGGGGCGGTAACCGCCGAAGAACGCGCTGTGACGGCCACCTTCGTCCTTGCTCAGGATGTACACGCTGGCTTCGAACTTGGTGTGCGGGGTGATGCTGCCGGGCTTGGCCAGCACCTGTCCGCGTTCCACGTCGTCACGGTTCACACCGCGCAGCAGCACGCCCACGTTGTCGCCCGCCATGCCCTGATCCAGCAGCTTACGGTGCATTTCCACGCCGGTCACGGTGGTCTTCTTGGTGTCGGTCAGACCCACGATTTCCACTTCGTCGCCAACCTTCACGATGCCACGCTCCACACGGCCGGTCGCCACAGTACCGCGGCCGGTGATGGTGAACACGTCTTCGACAGGCATCAGGAAGCTCTTATCGGTGTCGCGTTCCGGGGTGGGGATGTAAGAGTCGATCGCGTCCAGCAGTTCCCAGATGCGGTCCACCCATTCGTCTTCGCCGCGGGCGGTCTTGGGGTTGGCCTGCAGGGCTTCGAGAGCCTTCAGGGCGCTGCCCTTGATGATCGGCAGATCATCGCCGGGGAATTCGTAGTTGCTGAGCAGTTCGCGAACTTCCATTTCGACCAGCTCGAGCAGTTCTTCGTCGTCGACCATGTCGACCTTGTTCATGAACACGACGATGTAAGGCACGCCGACCTGACGGGCGAGCAGGATGTGCTCGCGGGTCTGGGGCATAGGGCCGTCAGCGGAGCTGACGACCAGGATGGCGCCGTCCATCTGAGCTGCGCCGGTGATCATGTTCTTGACGTAGTCGGCGTGACCGGGGCAGTCCACGTGGGAGTAGTGACGGCCTTCGGTGTTGTATTCGACGTGGCTGGTGTTGATGGTGATACCGCGGGCCTTTTCTTCAGGGGCCTTGTCGATCTGGTCGTAAGCCAGGGTTTCGATGGTGTCGTCCATCGCAGCAGCGGTGAAGGTGATGGCCGCGGTCAGGGTAGTCTTACCGTGGTCAACGTGTCCGATGGTGCCCACGTTCACGTGGGGCTTGGTGCGTTCAAACGTACCTTTTGCCATATGTTCCTCCTGGGTTCTTTACCCGCTGGCGGGTAAGCCTTACTAGAATACACAACCTCTGCTCCTAAAAACACCGGCTGTGTCAGCTTGGCCCACTGCGCAGTATGACCAAAAAAAGTGACTTGCTTTCTAGGGCAAGTCACGGTCTGGAGCTCCTGGTCGGAATTGAACCGACGACCTCTCCCTTACCAAGGGAGTGCTCTACCTCTGAGCTACAGGAGCAGTACACCTCTGAAGGTGGTGGTGGGCAGGGGCGGATTCGAACCGCCGTACTCGTACGAGAACAGATTTACAGTCTGTCGCCTTTAACCACTCGGCCACCTACCCATGCTGCATTCAGTTATTCTTCGGCTCCGCATATGATTTGGAGCCACCCAGGAGAATTGAACTCCCAACCTTCCGATTACAAGTCGGGTGCTCTACCAGTTGAGCTAGGGTGGCTTGGCTTCCCTGTTTCAACCTTGCAGCCCGGTGAACCGAGCGGGGTCCCAGGTCAGAAGCTTGCTGCCGGCCTCCTTTGGCCCTCGCTCACTTCCGGATGGAGATAGTAACACCGGCGCCCAGGCGTGTCAACACTTCCTATTTTTCCGGCCACAATTTTCTTCAATCTCTCTCTGGCCGGCGGCTATTAGCCCAGGTGGGACAGGTGAGACCACCTCTGCAAGCCGGAGCACGGACAGAGGAGCCTGACCGCACTACACTAAACCTCTTGAGTCGGCTGCGGCGGACGAGACATATCAGGCCGGTAGAGAAGTTCGGCAAAGAGAAGAAGAAGGAGCCATCTGCGGCGAGAAGCTGCAAGCCACGAGGCGCTGTGGACTGCCGGGTGCGCGGTCCGGTAAAGGAGAATAGATGGACCGAAACCTGAGAGCACTGTGGGCTTATCTTTACCGGCACTGCCGGCAGTACCTGATTGGTATCGGGGCCGTGATGCTGTCCAACCTGGCGGCGCTGCTGCCTTTTTACTTTATCCGCCTGATCATCGACGGCCTGACGGCGCGGGTTGAGGGCGGCAGCCTGGCGGCCATCACCCTGACGCAGATCGGCTGGTATTCGCTGGGCATCGTGCTGGCCTCGCTGGTGTCGGGTGCGCTGACGCTGGTCATGCGCCGGCAGATCATCGTGGCCTCGCGCCAGATTGAGTACGAGGTTCGCCGCGACCTGTTCGCGCACCTCCAAACGCTGGACAAGGCCTATTTTGACCGGGCCCGCACCGGTGACCTGATGAACCGCCTGACCGGCGACCTGGGTTCGGTGCGGGAAATGCTGGGCTTTGGCGCCTGGCAGATCGTGAATATCGCGGCGTCCTTTACGGCCAGTCTGGCTGTCATGTTCTCGCTGAGCTGGCAGCTGACCCTGGTGGTGGTGGCGATTATGCCGATCATCGTCGGGGCTCTGTATGTGCTGGCCCGCATGATTAATGTGCGCCACACCTGGGTGCAGGAGCAGAACAGCCTGATCGCTGCCAAGTCGCAGGAGAACTTCAGCGGGGCGCGGGTGGTCAAGGGTTACGCGATGGAAGAACGTGAGCTGGAAGAGTACCGGGCCATGAACCTGGAACTGCTGCGCCGCAATATCGCTCTGACCAAGGTGGATGGGCCGCTGCGGTCGTTTGCGACCCTGCTGCTGGGCCTGGCCTTCGGGCTGGTGCTGCTGGTGGGGGGGCGCCAGATTCTGCAGGGCAATGGCGGCTTTACGGTAGGGATGTTCGTGCAGTTTGTGGGCACCCTGGACCGGCTGGCCTGGCCGATGCTGATGGCCGGCTGGATCACCTCGGTCACGCAGCGGGGGCTGGCGTCGTGGCGCCGGCTGGCCGAACTGTTCGACGCCCGCCCGGAAGTGGTGCGGATTCCCGAGGAAGCTGCCCCGCCGCTGCCTATTCGCGGCGAGGTGGACCTGAAACATGTGACCCTGCGCTACGGCTCCGCTGAGGTGCTGCACGACATCAACCTGCATATTCCGGCGGGAACTTTTCTGGGCGTCACCGGCCCGACCGGCAGTGGCAAGACCAGCCTGGCTCACCTGATTACCCGTGCGGTGGACCCCAGTGAGGGCCGGGTAGAACTGGACGGCCGCGACCTGCGGGCCATTCCGACCCAGCAGCTGCGCGAGGCAGTCGGCGTGGTGCCGCAGGAACCCTTCCTGTTCAGCGATACCCTGGCCAACAACATCACTTTTGGCCTGGAGCGCGAGCGCCTGCCGGTGATTCCGACTGGCGTCAGCGTGCTGGACGTTCCTGAGCCGCCGCTGATTCCCCAGCGTCCCGACGAGGGCCAGGTTCACCGCGCCGCCGAGCTGGCCGGGCTGGCTGGCGACGTGGAGCAGTTTCCCGAGGGCTATGGCACCATGCTCGGCGAGCGCGGCGTCACCCTGAGTGGGGGCCAGCGGCAGCGCACGGCGATTGCCCGCGCCATTGCCCGCGAGCCACGGGTACTGATTCTGGACGACAGCCTCAGCGCGGTGGATACCGAAACCGAGCGCCGCATCATCGAGGGCCTGCGTGAAGTGAGCAAGGGCCGCACCGTGATTCTGATTGCCCACCGCATCAGCACGCTGCGGCACGCTGACACCATCGCTGTGCTGGAAGAGGGCCGCCTGACCGAGCAGGGTAGCCACGAGGAACTGCTGGCCCTGGGCGGCCACTACGCCGAGCTGGACCGGCTCCAGAGCCTCAGCAGCGATGTCGAGCACGACGATGATGATAAGCCTGCCGAGCAACCGGCGCCGCCCATCCCCGTCCGTGCAGGAGGAACCGCATGACCCGCCCCGAAACGCTGAAACCTGAAACCCAGGATCTGGACTTCGCGCTGGTGCGGCGCATTCTGCGCTACGTGCGGCCCTACCTGATGCTGGCGCTGGGCGCAGTGGTGCTGACCCTGGCCCACTCGCTGATTCAGCCGCAGTTTGCCCTGATTCAGAAACATGCCATCGATGCCTATCTGGTGCCGTTCGAGCGCGACCGGGGTCTGGATACGGCCGCGCTGTACCAGGGCCTACTGACCGTGGCGCTGGGCTATATGGGCCTGCGCGTGCTGGATTTTGTGGTGCAGTACGCTTCCACCCTGGCAATCGGTTACCTGGGCCAGAATGTATTGCGCGATATCCGCGCCGACGTGTTCGGCAAATTGCAGCGCCTGCAGCTTTCCTACTTTGACCGCAACCCGGTGGGCCGGCTGATTACCCGCGTGACCAGCGACGTGGACGCCATCAACCAGTTCATTACCGGCGGCCTGGTCAGCCTGATCAACTCGGTGTTCCTGATTCTGGCCTACGTGTGGATCATGCTCAGTGTGGACTGGCGCCTCAGCCTGATCAGCTTTACGGTGCTGCCGCTGATGTACTGGGCCACCAATTTTTTCCGGGGCAAAATGCGCCAGGCTTTTCGCCGCACCCGGGTAGAGCAGGCCATCGTCAACACCCAGCTGAACGAGAACATCTCCGGGGCCATGACCGTGCAGCTGTTCGGGCGTGAGGCCCGCTCGGCGCTGGACTTTGACCATGCCAACCGCAACCTGCTGGCCGCGCACACCAACTCGGTGCAGTGGTTCTCGCTGTTCATGCCCACCGTGGCGTTGCTGGGCCAGTTGGCGGTGGCGCTGGTGGTGTACTTCGCCGCCTATTTCCTGTTGCAGGATCAGGCTGCAGGCGTGGTCGCCGGCGTAACGGTGGGGACCATCTTCGCCTTCGTGCAGTTCACCCAGCAGCTGTTCCAGCCGATTCAGGACCTGGCAGATGTATTCAACAACCTGCAGGCCGCGATGGCTTCCAGCGAGCGCATTTTCGAGGTGCTGGACGAGGAGGAAGAGATCACCGACCGGCCGGACGCCGCCTCGCTGGGCCAGCTGGAAGGCCGGGTTGACCTGGAAAATGTCTGGTTCGCCTACGACGCGGACGTCACCGCCGACACCCCCGACGACGATCCCCGCTGGATTCTGCGCGGTGTGGACCTGCATATCCGCCCCGGCGAAAGCGTGGCGCTGGTGGGAGCGACCGGGGCCGGCAAGACCAGCGTGACTGCCCTGATCAGCCGCTTCTACGATGTGCAGCGCGGCGCCGTCAAGGTGGACGGGCACGATGTGCGCGAACTGCGCCAGCATGACCTGCGCCGGCATGTGGGCGTGGTGTTGCAGGATGTCTTCCTGTTTGCCGGCACCATCGCTTCCAACCTCTCGCTGGGCAACCCGGCGGTAACCCAGGCCCAGATTGAGGAAGCCTGCCGCTATGTGGGCGTGCACGACTACATCATGAGCCTGCCGGGTGGCTACCAGACCGAAGTCCGCGAGCGCGGCGCCGGCCTCAGCACCGGCCAGAAACAGCTGCTGGCCTTTGCGCGGGCGCTGCTTCAGAATCCCGACATCATTCTTGTGCTGGACGAAGCCACCGCCAACGTGGACACCGAAACCGAGCTGCGCATTCAGGCGGCGCTGGAGCGGGTGATGCAGGGCCGCACGTCCATCATCATCGCCCACCGCCTCAGCACCATCGAAGGCTGTGACCGCATCGTGGTGATGCGCCGGGGCCGGATCGTGGAGCAGGGCAGCCACCAGGAACTGCTGGCGCAGGGCGGCTATTACTCCCGCCTGCAGCAGTTGCAGTACGCCGGACAAAGCCGCTTGGCCTGAGCAGGCGAGAAAGAAGCGCAGAGAGTAGGGGCGCAGAGAGCAGGGGCGGGGAAACCGGAGTGATCGGGCTTCCCACCCCTGCTCTCTGCCTGGCTCTGTCTGGCGTACCCGGCCACGGCCCCCAGAAACTGCGCACTACCGGCGCCCGGCTCTTGATTCGGCTTCCAGAATGACGCTAAAATGCTTCGGTTGAACCTGGGCCAGACGGGTTGCTCTGTCCACGGTTTCGGCAGCCACACCGCTCACCTGGATGCTGACAGGAAGAGAGAGCCACAGCGGCTCCGCTCGCGAGGGTGAAGGCATATTTCCAGCCCCAGATAGGAGTGATTGAACTGCCAACTGTACAGCAGCTTGTCCGTAAGGGTCGTAAGACCGTTGCCAAGAAGACCAAAGTGCCCGCTCTGAAGGGAAGCCCCTTCCGCCGTGGCGTGTGCACCGTGGTGAAAACCACCACCCCCAAAAAGCCCAACTCGGCTATGCGTAAGATTGCCCGTGTGCGCCTGAGCAGCGGCTATGAAGTGACCGCCTACATCCCCGGTGAAGGCCACAACCTGCAGGAACACTCCGTGGTGCTGATCCGCGGCGGCCGTGTGAAGGACCTTCCCGGTGTGCGTTACCACATCGTCCGTGGCGCGCTGGACACCCAGGGTGTGAAGGACCGGAACCAGGCCCGCAGTAAGTACGGCACAAAGAAGCCCAAAGCGGCCAAATAATCAGCCGGGACAGCCCGGGCCAGCGCCTTCTAAAGCGTGACGCCTGGGTTTCCCTGCTGCCGCAGCCGCCCCGGCCATCTGCCTCTATGCAGCTTCCGGCAGTGCCGTAAAAGCCTGAATTTTCCCTTTCCCTAACCCACTTTCTCCAAGGAGGAAAACTGAATGTCCCGTCGCCGTAGAGCAGAAGTGCGCCAACTGCAGCCCGACCTGGTTTACCAGGACGTGCTGGTGAGCGCCATGATCAACCGTCTGATGCAGGACGGCAAGAAGAACCTGGCCAGCCGTATTTTTTACGGAGCCTGCCGCCTGATCCAGGAACGCACCGGCCAGGAGCCCCTCAAGGTCTTCAAGGAAGCCTTTGAGAATATCAAGCCCCGCGTGGAAGTGCGCAGCCGCCGCGTGGGCGGCAGCACCTACCAGGTGCCTGTGGAGTTCGATAAGAATCCCCGCCGCCAGCAGAGCCTGACCCTGCGCTGGATGGTAAACGCCGCCAACAGCCGCCCCGAGCGCACCGCGATTGAGCGTCTGGCCGGCGAAATCATGGACGCTGCCGAAGGCCGTGGCGGCGCCATGAAGAAAAAAGACGACGTGGAGCGCATGGCCGAAGCCAACCGCGCCTACGCCCACTACCGCTGGTAATCGCTGCAGCTGGGGCAGGGGAAAGCAGGCCAGTCTTGGTTCCTGGCCCCTGCCCTTCTTGCAGAAGATGTTCAGCCTGAACGCTTTAACGTGCAGCGCGTGACAGATTGATCACGTAGGGCTGCCAAGATGAGGGAGTCTATGACCACCAAAGCCCAGAATTACCTGCAGAACTTCCGTAACATCGGGATTGCCGCGCACATTGACGCCGGCAAGACCACCACCACCGAGCGCATCCTGTACTACACCGGACGCATTCACCAGATCGGCGAAACCCACGAAGGCGCTTCGCAGATGGACTGGATGGAGCAGGAACGCGAGCGCGGCATTACCATCACCGCCGCCGCTACCACTGCCAAGTGGACCCGCTCCGGCACCGACGACGTCTACACCGTCAACATCATCGATACCCCCGGACACGTGGACTTCACCATTGAAGTAGAACGCTCCATGCGCGTGCTGGACGGCGCTGTGGCCGTGTTCGACGCTTCTCAGGGCGTGGAACCGCAGAGCGAAACCGTGTGGCGGCAGGCTGACCGTTACGGCGTGCCCCGTATCGCTTTCGCCAACAAGATGGACAAGACCGGCGCCAGCTTCGAACTGGTAATCAACGACATCAAGGAACGCCTAGGCGCTATTCCCGCTCCCGTGCAGTACCCGATGGGCGCTGAAAACGACTTCAAGGGCATCATTGATGTGATCCGCCGCCGCGCTTACTTCTACACCAACGACCTGGGTACTGACATCCGCGAGGAAGATGTGCCGGCCGAGTACAGCGAAAAGGTTGAAGAAATGCGCAGCCAGCTGATCGAAGCCGCGGCCGAAGTGGACGAAGAACTGATGATGATGTACCTCGAAGGCGAAGAGCCCAACGAGGAACAGCTGGTGGCTGCCCTGCGTCAGGGCACCGTCGAAAAGCAGATCTTCCCCGTGCTGTGCGGCAGCTCCCTGAAGAACAAGGGTGTACAGCTGCTGCTGGACGCTGTGGTGGATTATCTGCCCAGCCCCCTGGACGTGCCCCCCATCAAGGGCACCGTGGTGGACACCGAGGGCGAAACCATGGACTTCCCAGCCGATCCGGAAGGCCACCTGGCCGCGCTGGCGTTCAAGATCATGGCTGACCCTTACGTGGGCCGCCTGACCTTCGTGCGCGTGTACTCGGGCACCATGACCTCGGGCAGCTACATCTACAACGCTTCCAAGGGCAAGCGCGAACGCGTAGGCCGTCTGCTGAAGATGCACGCCAACAGCCGCGAAGAAGTGGATACCCTCAAGGCCGGCGAGCTGGGCGCCGTGATCGGGCTTAAGGACTCCGGTACCGGTAACACCCTGATCGGTGACGGTGACCCCGAAGTGCTGCTGGAAAGCATTGACGTGCCCGAACCCGTGATCAAGCTGGCCATTGAGCCCAAGACCAAGGCTGACCAGGAAAAGATGGGCCTGGGCCTGAGCAAGCTGGCCGAAGAAGACCCCACCTTCAGGGTGGAAACCGATGCCGAAAGCGGCCAGACCACCATCGCCGGCATGGGCGAGCTGCACCTGGAAATCCTGGTGGACCGCCTGAAGCGTGAATTCAAGGTGGAAGCCAACGTGGGCGCGCCCCAGGTGGCCTACCGCGAAACCATCACCAAGCCGGTGGACGTGGACAGCAAGTTCGCCCGTCAGTCGGGCGGCCGTGGTCAGTACGGCCACGTGAAGATCAAGGCTGAACCCCTGCAGCCCGGCGAAGGCTTCGTGTTCGAAAACGCCGTGGTGGGCGGTACCGTGCCCAAGGAGTACATCGCTCCTGCCCAGAAGGGTATCGAAGAAGCCATGCAGAGCGGCCCCATGCTGGGCTTCCCGGTGGTGGACCTGAAGGTTACCCTGTATGACGGCTCCTACCACGAAGTGGACTCCTCGGAAATGGCGTTTAAGATCGCCGGCTCCATGGCGCTGAAGGACGCGGTGCAGAAGGGCGCTCCGGCCATCCTGGAACCCGTGATGCGCGTTGAAGTGACCGTGCCGGAAGAGTACATGGGCGACATCATCGGCGATCTGAACAGCCGCCGCGGTCAGGTGCAGGGCATGGAAGCCCGCGGTAACGCGCAGCTGGTCAAGGCCTTCGTGCCCCTGAGTGAGATGTTCGGTTACGCCACCGACATGCGCTCCATGACCCAGGGCCGTGCCAACTACTCCATGTTCTTCGATCACTACAGCCAGGTGCCCAACAACCTGGCCCAGGAACTGATCAAGAAGTAAGGCCTCCCGCTTTTCCTGGAGAGCCGCTTTCCCGCGCAGGGAGAGCGGCTCCCTTTTTTATTTTCTTGGGTTTTTATTTCGTTAGGGTCGGCCGCCTTTTGCGAAGCCGGTTCCTGCCGCTGACCGCTAAGGCAGTTAAACTGCTAGGAATGACCCGCCAGAACACCCCCGATAAGACCCCCGATGCTTCCCGCCGCCCGGTTCCCAGCCAGCTGAAATGGCTGACCTTGCCCCTGACGATTGAGCTGATCAGCAACAGCATCGGCCTGCTGAGCCTGCCATTTGCGCAGGAGGAACTGATTGCCCAGATTCAGGCCACCCTGCCGCAGATGGGCATGGACGTGGAACTGACCCCGGCTATGCTCCAGACCACGCTCTGGACCACTTTCTTTCTGCTGATGGCCCTGACCCTGCTGGCTTATTACGTGCTAGAAGGCGTCAAAGACGGCCGGGGCTGGGCCTGGGTAATGTGTATCCTGATCGGCGTCTTCTCGCTGCTGAACCTGCCGTTCGGCCCTTTTATCGGGCTGGCGTTGCTGTACGGGGCTTTCCAGCCGCAGGTGCGCGCCTATTTCGGCTGCTGAGTTCTGAAAGGCTGGGGGCTGCTGGCCTTAGCCTGGCTCGGCACCCCAAAGAAAAAGGCGAGGAAGCGGCCCATCACGCTTTCCTCGCCTTGTCTTGTAGGGTGTCCTGCTCCCCGGGGCCTTATTCCTCGGCCTGCTGGCCCTTGCGCCCTTTCTTGTAAGGGCCTTTTTCCTTCCACTTCAGCCGCACCGGCACGCCGGCCAGGTCCAGGTCGTCGCGGATGCGGTTCTGGATAAAGCCTTCATAGGAGCGGGTCACGTAGTCGGCGCGGTTGCAGAAGATGGCAAAAGTAGGCGGCGCCGTTTCCACCTGGGTCATAAAGTACATCTTGAGCGGCCGGCCCCCGAAGTTGGGCACCGAGTGCTTGATCTGCCAGATTTCCAGCCAGCGGTTCAGCTCGGCGGTGGGGACGCGGGACTGCCACTTGTCGTACAGCTTCATGGCCTCGGCCAGCATGTCGTGGATGCCGTAGTCGTTGATGGCGCTGGTGTACACCCGCGGTGCATAGGCGATGTGGAACAGCTTCTGGTCCAGCTCCTTTTCGGTGCGCTTGAGTTCCTCGTCAGGCACCAGGTCCCACTTGTTGACCACCACGATGACTGGCTTGCCGCTGTCGTATGCCAGGTTTGCCAGCTTCAGCTCATGGTCGCCCAGGTCGTTGGCGTTGAGCACCAGCCAGATCAGGTCACTGCGCTCAATCGCGGCCTGCGAACGCTGAATGGCGTAGTCCTCAATGGCGGTGTCGGGCTTTTTGCGGATACCGGCGGTATCCACCAGCACGAAGCGCTGGCCGCCGTAGTCCCACTCCACGTCCAGGCTGTCGCGGGTGGTGCCGGGCACATCGGCCACGATGGCGCGGTCCGACTGGGTGATGGCGTTCAGCAGGCTGGATTTGCCCACGTTGGGCCGCCCGATCAGCGAGATGCGTATAGGTGCCACTTCTGACACGTCACCCTCGTCTTCGGGCAGGTGCTCCATGACGCGGTCCATCAGGTCGTCCAGGCCGCGGGCGTGCTCGGCGCTGATGGCAACCGGCTCACCGAAGCCCAGCGCCCACAGTTCGGCCAGATAGGGCTCGTGCTTGGGCGAATCGATCTTGTTGGCGACCACCACCACCGGCTTGCCCAGCCGGCGCAGCCAGTCGGCCACCTCGTAGTCGGCGGCACTCAGGCCGTCGCGGGGGTCCAACACGAAAATGACGGCGTCGGCGCCTTCCAGCGCCCACTCGGCTTTCTCGCGGATGACCATTTCCCACTCGTCACCGCTCCACAGGCCCCCGGTGTCCACCAGGGTGATGCGGTGGTTGTGGTGCAGCATGACGGCTTCCTTGGCGTCACGGGTCACACCGGGAAAGTCGGCCACCACGGCCTCGCGGCGGCCAATCAGGCGGTTGAACAGACTGGACTTGCCCACGTTGGGCCGGCCCACAATAGCTACTTTATGCATATAGACGCTCCTTTCGGTGCCGAGGCTCCCAGCGCGTCTATGCGGGGGCCTCGCCGCTGTCCGCGCCGGCACTTACTGCGCGGAGATGTGGTGGTTCACTATAAAGGACAGCTGCCTGACCTGGCTGTGAGCGCGGGCGTGATCTACCCTGGGGCCATGCAGGAACCGCCCCCGGATCACGCCCCACTTGACCCCATGCCCCCGGCCGCTGCCGCTCACGGCCGGATCGTGGTGACCCTGACTGGCGCCGGCGGCCAGCGCCTGACCCGCCTGGCCCGGGCCGCCGGCTGGCAGGCAGCGCTCTGGCCGGGGCTGACTTTTGTGCCCACCGGAAGGGCGGAGCAGCTGCGTAACCTGGGATCTTACAGTTGGCTGGCGCTGACCAGCCCACAGGGGGCGCGCAGCCTGATTCAGGGGTTGGAGGAACTGCACCTGAGCCCAGCGGCGCTGGCAGGCCTGCGGGTGGCGGCAGTGGGGGAGGGCACCGCCCGGCCGCTGGCCCGCTGGGGCCGCTCGCCCGACTTCGTGCCGGGGCAGGCCGACGCCCACTCGCTGGCCGCTGAATTGCCTTCCCGGCCCGGCGAGCAGGTGCTGCATGTGACCGGCGAAGGCAGCCGTGACCGCTTGCAGCGGGGGCTGGCTGACCGGGGGACCATTTACCGGCGGCTGGACCTGTACCGCTCACAGGCGGTCCACTACTCGGCCGAGGCCCGGCGGGACCTGACCGGCGCCGACTGGGTGGTGGTGGCCTCCGGTAGAGCGGCGGCGGGCCTGGCCGAGCAGCTGGGCACAGCGCTGCCCATTCTGGCGATGGGAAACCAGACGGCAGAGGCAGCCCGCGCGGCAGGCTTTGCCCGGGTGCGGCAGGCGGCGGAGCCGTCGGTGGAAGGACTGCTGGCCGCTCTGGGCGAACCCGCCTAAGAGGGGGGAGGAGAAGCCTCTCAAAAAGCGGCCCGCCCGACCGGTAGGAAACAAAAAAGTGCGTCCAGGCCGCTGTCTGAACGGTCAGTCTGGGACGGCCGCCCCCTGAAAACTGGAGTATGCTGGTGGCTGTTTTTGGGGCGTGCCTGCCTGCTCTGGCCCCTGTCGCCGCTGGCGCCGCCCTCACTGTTCCGCGCTGACGTCCGGCCCCGGCCGGCCTGCCAGCCCAGCTGCTCGGCCCACGCTCTACTTGCTTTCTTTCTGTTCCGTTTCGTGGAGGACTCTTTTGCTGCTGACTTGTCCCACGGCCCAGTCTTTGCTGGGCACCGCTGCCAACCCGCATCCCACCCTCGACTTCGCTGTGGTGGGCCTGAACCATCAAACGGCGCCGGTCTCGGTCCGTGAGCAGGCGGCTGTGCCGGTGCAGGGCGCCGGGGTGCTGTACGGCACCCTGCGCGAGTACGCCGACGAAGTGATGGTGGTCGCCACCTGTAACCGCACTGAGATTTATCTGGCCGGGGTCCACGGCTCGCTGGAAGCGGCGTTTAATCAGGCTTTCCAGGGTGACTTTACGGGTTATTTCTATCTGCACCATGAGCTTGACGCGGTGCAGCATCTTTACCGGGTGGTGGCTGGCCTGGACAGCCTGGTGGTGGGCGAGACCCAGATTCAGGGTCAGGTCAAGCGGGCGTTGGCCGAAGCTGGCAGCTTCCAGGCCACCGGCACCCTGATGAACAAGGTGGTGCAGAGTGCGCTGGCTGCCGGCAAACGGGTACGCAGCGAAACCGGGCTGAGCGACCGGGTGGTCAGCGTGTCGAGCGCCGCGGTGGAACTGGCGCACGAGGTACTGGGCGACTTGCAGGGCCACACCGCCCTGATTCTGGGCGCCGGTGAAACGGCCGAGCTGACCATGACCCACCTGCGGGCCGCCGGGGTTTCGGACGTGCTGGTGGTCAACCGCACCGAGGAGCGGGCCCGCTCACTGGCCGACCGCTGGGGTGGGCGCACCTGCCCTTATCAGGAGCTGCAGCGTGCCCTGCCACAGGCGGATGTGGTGATCGCTTCGGCGGCCGCACCGCACTGGGTGGTGCAGGGCGCTGATGCCCGGCAGGCCCTGCAGCAACGCGGTGGCCGGCCACTGTTCTTCTTCGATATCAGCCTGCCGCGAATCCTGGCGCCCGACATTGCGGAGGTGCCGGGAGCTTATCTTTATAACCTCGACGATCTGAACAGCATCGTGGCGCGCAACCTGGAATGGCGCCGCTCCACATTGCCGCAGGCGGAGGCCATCATCCGCGAGGCCGTGGCCGAGCTGCTGCGCTGGCACCTGACCCGCGACGCCCAGCTGCGCCGCCGTGCGGCTGCGGCGGCCCTGGCCGGCTGAGCAGCGCTGGCGGCAAGGCTGCAGGGCATGAGGCATGGTATAGGGGCACCGGCCAGACTTGCCCCGGGCTGCATGCTCTAGGCTGGGGCCATGAGCACTTTTTTCACCCCCGTGCCGTCGGGTGCGCTGCGGGTTACCGGGTCCGACCGCCTCGATTTTGTGCAGGGGCAGATGACCAACGACCTGCGCAGCTGCCCGGTGCCCGGCTATGTGGCCGCCTGCTTTCTGAACGTGCGTGGGCAGACCGAGCAGTTTGCCCGGATTTACCGCCGCCCTAACGACATCTACCTGCATCTGGACACCGGGCAAGCGCCCGAGCTGGCTGCCCGGCTGCGCCGCTATGTCATCTTCGATCAGGTGGAAATTGAGGACCTCAGTGACGACTTGCGGACCTTGCATCTGTGGGGCCGCTGGCCCGCAGCCCCGCAGCTGGCCGGCTGGCCGCAGGAGGCCGCTCAACTCGGTGCCGCTTGGACCGTTCAGCTGGGAGAAGCGCAGGTCCTGCTGGGCGCGGTGAACCGCAGTGGGCAGACCGGGCTGGACCTGCACTATCTGGCCCGGCAGGAGGCGCAGGTCCTGGAACACCTGCGGGCCGGCCTGACCCTGAGCGAGCGGTCCTGGGACGACCTGCAAGCAGCGCGGGTGGCGGCGGGCCTGCCCGACCCGGTGGCCGACGGCTTCCTGGGCTTTTTGCCGCAGGAGGTGGGCCTGGATCTCGGTGGGCCGCTGCCGGCCATCAGCTACCGCAAGGGCTGCTATGTGGGGCAGGAAATCATGGCGCGGTTGGAGGCCCGGGGCCAGGCCCGCTACGGCCTGAGCCGGCTGCAGGTGCCGGCCGGCACCCCGGTGCGCAGTGAGGTGCAGTCGGGCAGCCGGACCGTAGGCCAGACTGGACTGGAAGCCGGCGGCCTGGCGCTGTGCCGCCTGCGGCTGGACCTGCCTGCAGATGCGGCCCTGACTGTGAACGGCCAGCCGGTGGCCTTGGCTGCCGGTTCCCTTCCGTCCGGCGATGAGCGCTGACCCGGCAGGACCAAGCGGGCCCCTGACTCGCCAGCTGGCGCAGCTGACCGCCGGGCTCTCTACTGCTGATCCGGTGGAGCTGGTCCGAGCGGCCCGGCAAGCTTACGGCAGTTCCTTCGGGCTGACCGCCGCCGTGGGGGCTGTGCTGGGCCTGATTGGCCTGTGGCTGCGGCCGCTGGACCTGGGGGCCGAGACCGTACCGCTGACCCTGCTGGGCCTGGCCGCCGCGCTGGCCACCCTGATGTTCTGGCTGAGTGGCCGGCAATTGCGTCAGGCACTCGGTCGAGGCGGCACCGCCCGGCAGCGCCGCACCCAGTTGCTGGCGGCGGCTTTCGGGCTGGCGGCAGCGCCAGCGATTCCCTGGCTGCTGGCCTGCGCCGCGCTGCCGCGCCCGGGGCTGGCAGTGGCATTGGCCGCGCTGGCAGCTGTCACCTATGGCCTGGGCTGGCAGCAGCTGGGCCACTGGGCCCGTCTGCTCTGAGCGTTTCCCCCTGGTGTCTCACCGTTAGTAGAACAACACAAAAGGCACGGACCCAGCGCCCGTGCCTTTTGTGTGGAGAGATAGGGTCTAGTTCAGCGAGTGCGCGGGTCAAAGGCGTCGCGCAGGGCGTCACCGAAGAGGTTGAACGCCAGGCTGAACAGCACGATGAATCCTGCCGGGTACATCAGCACGTACCAGTATTCCGGCTTCAGCCAGGGGCGGGCAAAGTCGATCATCTGCCCCCACTCGGTGTAGCCCACCGGGTAGCCCAAGCCCAGGAACGACAGCGCTGCCACGCCCAGCGGCACCGTTGCCAGGTCCATCACGGCCAGGGTCAGCAAGGTGGCCACCGAATTGGGAACCACGTGCTTGAAGATCAGCCGGGCGTCGCTGCCGCCCAGAGCGCGGGCGGCGTCCACATATTCCATGCGGCGGGTCTTGAGCACGTCGGCACGAACATAGGTGGAGTAGCCGGACCAGCCGGTAATTACGAAGGCGATGATGATCGGAATGGTGGGGTCACCACCGGGGTTCTTGGCACGCAGAATGGTCAGGATCACGATGGTCAGCACCAGACCAGGCATGGCGAAGATCACGTCGATAAAGCGCTGGATAACATTATCCACCCAGCCGCCGAAGAAGCCCGAAATGGCCCCGACGATGGTACCGATGATCACGTTGATCGCCACGATGATAAAGGCCAGCTTGAACACCAGCCGGGTGCCCCAGATCATGCCGTGGAAGATGTTGTAGCCGTTCACGGTGCCAAAGGGAGCCTTGGCGCTGGGCGGCTGCGGGGCCTGCGCGAAGCTGATGCGCTGGGTCTGGTAGCACGAGAGCGGCGGCGCGAACATGGCCTTCCACATCACCGGGCTGGCCGGGTTATAGACCTGGCTCTGCTCGGTCATGCCCAGGTCGCGTGAGCAGTTGAACTTGGGCGGCGCGATCATGGGCGCGAACAGGGCCACCAGACCGAACAGCAGGGTGATCAGCATGCCGATCATGGCCAGCTTGTTGCGGCGCAGCTTGCGCATCGGCTTGCCCTGCCAGAAGTTCTGGAAGCGCGAGGTTTTCTTAACAGCCGGGACGTTCTGGGGAGTAGCGGTGGTCATCAGTCGTACCTCACGCGGGGATCAACGAGGGTGAAGCCGATATCGATCAGGGTGCGGATCACGACCACCAGCAGGGCCACGAAGATCGAGTATCCCAGCACCGAGGGAATATCCAGCGCGCGGGCCGAGTCGAGCAGCCAGCGGCCGATTCCGGGATAGGCATAGATGGATTCGGTGATCATCGAACCGGTCAGCAGGCCCAGCAGAATAAAGCCGCCCGAGTTGATGATCGGAATCAGGGCGTTGCGGCGGGCGTGCTTGTTGTTCACCACGCGTTTGCTGAGGCCCTTGGAGCGGGCGGTGCGCACGAAGTCGCTGGTCAGTGCTTCGAGCATGCTGGTACGCATCAGCTTCACGATGGTCGCAGTAATCACCAGCGAGAGCGTGGTTACTGGCAGCACCAGGTGAGAGAGGACGTCGCGGGCAATCCGCCACTGGCCGTTCAGCATGGCGTCGATGCTCAGCATCCCGGTGTACTTGTGGAGCTGTCCGGAGGCCACCAGCTGGTCCATCAGCAGGCGGTTTTCCACCGTGACCTGTCCGGGGCCAGGGGCCCAGCCCAGGTAGCCGTAAAACACGGCCAGCAGCACGATCCCCAGCACGAAGCTGGGCACCGAGAAGGCCAGCACCGCCAGTATGCGGATGATCTGGTCAACCACGCCGTCTTTTTTCAGTGCCGAGAGGGTGCCCAGCCAGACGCCGAGAACGATGATAGGAATAAAAGCGAAGAGGGTGAGCTCGATGGTGTTGGGCAGCCGGGTGAGGATGGCCTGCAGCACCGGCTCACCGACCGACTTGGAAAAGCCCAGGTCGCCCTGCAGGGCACTTTGCAGCCACTTGCCGTACTGCACCAAGAAAGACTGGTCCAGGCCGCGCTCGCGGATGATCTGGTCGATGTGGGCGGCTTGCTGCTCGTTGCGGACATAGCCCTGGGCACGCTGCACAGGAGTCAGCAGCATGGTCAGAGCCAGCACCAGCATGGTCAGCACCAGCATGATGAACGGGATCTGAAGCAGGCGTTTGACAATCAGATTGAACATTTCAGCTCCTGAAATGAGGAAGGGAAAACCGGGTGAAGGCCGGTGGGGGGAAAAGCAGGTCCAGAGAGAACCTGCCTGTTCGGAAGGAGAGGACGGGGTCCTCGCTGAGCCGGAACGCCTGAAAACAGGCCCGTTTCAGTAAAAAGAGATGGTCTTGCCCAGCAGCATAGCCTGCGCTGGGAAAGCCGGGGGCCGCCCGGGTACCTCGGCTGACTGGAACCATATGCCGCCGGGCCCAAGCGTCCTCGCCCAGGCGCAACTTCTGCTGGGTGGGACGGAGGGCGAAAAACGGAGCACACTGAAAGGTTCACTGACCCGGCCACAATACACCATTGTGAAAACTGGGTAAATATTCAGCCGCCTGCTGGCCCGGGCCGGCCGCGCTGCCTGTAGCCCAGGGGCAGGCGCATGAGCGTGTGCAGCAGCGCGGTGCGGCGTCAGGCAGGCACTAAGATAGAAAGGTATGGAACTGAACATCAACAAG
Organism: Deinococcus sp. Marseille-Q6407; assembly: GCF_946848805.1. NCBI lineage: Bacteria > Thermotogati > Deinococcota > Deinococci > Deinococcales > Deinococcaceae > Deinococcus > Deinococcus sp. Marseille-Q6407. The sequence goes on along the minus strand of NZ_CAMPFU010000002.1, from coordinate 923,450 downwards.
AACGTGATGCGCGACATCGTCATGGCCGCTGTGGAGGACATTGACGGCATCTGCATCGCGCCTGTGCCCAACCCGGTTGGTGAGGTGCTCAAGGACAGCGAGACGGCCATGCTGCCCCGGGCGCTGCGCCTGACCCAGTCGCCTGAGGGCCGTTTTAGTGTGGACCTGGGCCTGAATGTGGATTACGGCCAGAACCTGCTGGACCTGGCCGCCCGCGCCCAGCGCTCGGTGGCCGAGAACCTGGAACTGATGTGCGGCTGCCAGGTGGACGCGGTGAATATTTCGGTGCTGGGCGTGTCGTTGCCGGCCAACCCGCGCGGCGCCCAGGCGGGGGCACTCTCTTGACCCGCCGCCGTGAACGCGGCGCCCCCAGCGGCAGCCGCCGCGCCGCCCGCGAGTTCGCCTTCCGCGCCCTGTTTGAGTCGGAGCGCGGCGAGCTGCCGCTGGAACAGGTGTTTATGCGCACCGCCGCTCAGATGCACGAGGGCGGCGACGACACCCTGACCCCGCTGACTCCCGAAGCTGTGGCTTTTGCCCGGTCGCTGGCCGAGGGCCTGGACATGCACTGGGAAGAGGTTCAGGACGCGCTGCACCGCACTATCCGGGGCTGGTCCTTTGACCAGATGGCCCAGACAGACCTGAACATCCTGCGCCTGGCCGCCTACGAGATGATGTTCACCAGTGAGCCTCACCCCCCGGTGATCGAGAGTGCCGTGCGGATTGCCCGCAAGTTTGGCGGCGAGGATTCGGGCCGTTTTGTCAACGGCGTGCTGGGCACCCTCAGCCGCAGCCTGGCCGAGCAGGCCCGCAGTCAGGACCGGCAGCCGGAAGCGGGCGCGGCGGAGGAAAGTGCCGCAAACGACGCTCTGGCCGGTTCCCCGGCCGAGCAGGACTAGGCGGTGCCGGCCCTGAATCTGGCCGGCCGGCCGGTGGCCGAGCAGCTGCTGGCC
>NZ_CAMPFU010000002.1:0-17500 GCF_946848805.1 Deinococcus sp. Marseille-Q6407 | reverse complement strand
AGGCAACTGAGGCTGCTGGGACACAGCGGTCTGTTCCCGGCTGGTCCGTGTCAGGTTTGCCGCTGGCTCGCTGCGCTGATGGGCAATAGTTGAGGTGCCACCCTGAGGCCGGGGCCACGACATTTTCAGCCGGCTGGGCTCAGATTCAGTTTGGGCTGGCGCGGCCGCTCGGCGCTGGCCCGGCGCAGGCTGGGCCGAAGCCGGTTCTGTAACCCCAGTTTCGGCTGGCACCGTGATCCGGTGAACACGCCCCGTACCTGAGCGGGCAGGCACAGCCTCGGCTACTGCAGCTGAGGCCGGCGCAATGGCTGTCCAGGATTCGCTGCTGAGGGGGGGCACCACATAGCGGTTGGCTCGCTGGACACGCTCGGCCATCTCGTGTTCCATCGATGCCCAGAGACTGGCCGGAGCTTGCCCCAGCGGTTGGGTGCGAACTTCACGGACATGCGCGGTCGCATTGACCACCACCCGCACGCTGGCATGTTCTGGAGCAGCTTCGGAAGTGGCCAGGGCCTGCCCCTGCGCTTCACCGCGTGGGCGCTCCGGCTCACGCCGGGCGTGCGGCTTGATAATGCCCTCAAGCTTGTAACATCCCGGCACCAGCGGAGTAATCAGCACCACGTCGTTCACGCCCAGGTTGTGATCGCGGTAAAAAGGTCCCACACCCAGCAGCCGCTCGTCGCTACTGTCAATCTGGGCCTGATATTCATGGCCACCGTCGTCAAACAGCTTGACGGTGCCTTCGCTAGGAAAGTGCGGCCGCAGGGAACGCTGCAGGCGCAGGCTGCCTTCTTGCAAGCAGGCGCGGGTGATGATGTAACGGAAGATTTCCACGGTAGCTCCTTGTGACCCAGGACAGGAGGCGGGCAGTTTCCGTCTCTCCCGCCGGCCGGTCACTGCTTTTTTTGGTCAGCCAGTGGCTGTTTTCTTTAGTGAAGTTGAGGTTGAACACAGAAATAGAAACTGAACTTTCTATTTCATTTCACCACTGTAAAACAAACGGCCTGAGAAATGAATGTTTATACTCAGAACTTGCACCTGAATAGGCGGACAAAAAGCGCTCCCAGAGCTGAAATTCTGGAAGTGTGTACAAACAGGTTTCAGGGGAGCGCGTCCGTATTTTCGCACAGCAGGTTCTGGATATTCCAGAGACGCTGTATCAGCAGCGAAGCTTGCAAGCTTCGCTGCACCTCTTCCACAGTCCAGGTCAGAAGACCAAGTTCAGCCAGGCAGAGGGAGTCAGCCCCAGTGCACTCAGCCGTTTCTTCAACATCTACGACTGGGATTCAGACCGCTGCTGGGAAGAGATGCAGGACTTCCAGTGGCGCATCCTGCTGGATACAGCTCGTCACAAACGTAGACCTCGAATGCGGCTCAGCGTGGATCTGACCACGGTGGAAAAGGTGGGAACTCAGCTGCCCTATGTCAGTGTCTACAACGGTAGGCACGGCATCCATCTGGTGGTCTTGTTCGCCGAATATGGGGAACTGAAGTTCCCCATTTCTTACCGGATCTACCAGGGCAAGCACACCAGCACCCCGGTCACACTGGCCCTCGACTTGCTGGAAGAGGTGCCGGACTTCATCAAGAAACGTTTCCGGGTACGTGTCCTAGCGGACAGCGGCTTTGAAGCCGCTGTTTTTCTGGAAGGCGTGCAGCGCCTTGGTTTCGAGTTCGTGGTGGGTGTGAGGAGCAACCGGCGCACGGACCATCCTGGGCGGGTGACGGTGGCGGACTGTCCGCATGGGGGGTACGTCAACCTCGCCAACTGGTCTCTGGAAACGCTGTCTCTGGGGAGGATGGACCGTGGGGACCGTGAATTCTTCGCGGTGTCGTCTGAACTGCTGGAGGGGGACGAGATCGTTGCTGAGGGTGCGCATCGCTGGGGGGTGGAATCCTTCTTTAAGGAAGGTAAGCACCAGTTTGGGTTGGCGCAGTTCGCGCTGCGAACTGCCAGGGGTCTGGACCGCTGGATTTTGATGGTCTTCTTGGCCTTCACCCTGACCATGCTGTACCGCTCTGAGGACATGACCCTGAAAGAGGCAGCCCGCTTGGCCCTACATACCCTCTTCCCCGAAGTCAGGCTGAACCACCTGCTGAGCCAGCTTCGGAAAGAGCAAGAATTCCTCCACCAGCACGGCTATTCGCTCAGCTATGCAAGGTGCAACTTATGAGCCCAACCATCATTGGCGACAAAGGCTATTGCTGTCTAGGCTACGTGTATCCACCCAAGAAGAACACCAAATACGACACGGGATGGCGAGAATCTCGCCATCCCAGAATTCGCAAACGCATTGAAACGGTCTTCTCTGCGCTCGTAGAAGCGCAAATTCGTTCCGTTCAGACCAAAACTCTGGCGTCACTCAAGCTCCGCGTCGTTCTGGCTGTACTCGCGCACAACCTCGCTAGGCCCTAAACGGCGTGTTTATGCCGGCTCCTGAGCCGCCGGGACCCAGCGCCCCGGCGGGGCCGCTATGCTCGGCTGCATGACCCCCAGCGCCCCGCCCGCTCCCGGCCGTGACGCCCCAGCTGAACTGCAGCGCTTTTTGGAACTGTACGCCCAGGAAACCGGCGGCGCTGCCGACTTTGAGCCGGGCGTTCCCTACCGGCCCACCACCGACCAGCTGACCTTCGCCGCGCGGGTAGCCTGGCGCAACTCGGCGCGCTGCGTAGGCCGCAGCTACTGGCCGGCGCTGGAGGTCCGCGACCTGCGGCAAGTGACAGAGCCGGAAGCGGTGTTCCGGGAGCTGCAAGAACACCTGCGGCGAGCCTGGCATGGTGGCCGGATTCGCAGCGTCATCAGCGTGTTCGGGCCGGGCGTGCGAATCGTGAACGACCAGCTGATTCGCTACGCCGGCTACCCGGACGGCCGCGGCGACCCCCGCAACCAGTCACTGACCGCGCAGCTGCTGGCACTGGGCTGGCAACCACCGGCGCAGCGTGGCGACTTCGATGTGCTGCCACTGGCGGTGCAGACTGACGCCGGCAACCAGTTGTTCGAGTGGGCGCCGGAGGATGTGCAGGAGGTCGGCATCGTCCATCCTGAACTGGGCGACCTGGGGCTGAAGTGGCATGCCCTGCCGGTCATCAGCGATATGGAACTGCGCTTCGCAGGATTGAAGTTTGCCTGCGCACCATTCAGCGGCTGGTATCTGGGCACCGAAATCGCTGCCCGCAACCTGGCGGATCAGGACCGCTATGACCGGCTGCCCGATCTGGCGCGGCGGCTGGGGCTGGACATGTCGCGCGAGCGAACGCTGTGGCGCGATACTGCCCTGGTCGAGATGAACCGGGCGGTCCTGTCTTCTTTTGACCAGGCCGGTGTGCGCATAGAAGACCACCACAGCATCACCCGGCAGTTCGTGGCTTTTGAAGAACGGGAGAAAGCCGCCAGGCGGCGCGTCAACGGGCAGTGGGACTGGCTGATTCCACCGGTTTCTCCGGCCACCACGCCAGTTTGGAGCCACAGCTACCGTGAGGACCGCACGCTGACGCCGGGATTTTTCCACCGCCGGCGAAAAAGCGGCTGTCCGGTGCATGGCAACTGAGTTGCGCACAGCTGTAGCCAGCAGCCAGCACACATCCGTGGCACACTTGGCCTTATGGACAGGGACACAGCCACAGCAGAGATGACCACGGTTGCTGAGCTGAGAGAGTTCTGCGCGCGGCTCCCGCACTCCCAGGAAACTTTTCCTTTTGGCCCCGGCACCCTGGTCTGGGAAGTGAGCGGCAAGATGTACGCCCTGTGCGGCATTACGGCCGCAGGGCCGCTGCAGGTGAGCCTGAAAGTGAACCCGTCCCTGAGCGAACAGCTGCGCATCCAGTACCAGGGCGTCATGCCCGGCTATCACCTGAACAAGCGGCACTGGATCACCCTTGACCTGGAAAGCGATGTGCCGCCTGAGCTGACCCAGCAGTTGCTGCTCGGCAGTTACCGGCTGGTGGCGGCAGGACTGACCCGCCGGGCCCGCGCCGGCCTGGGTTTAGAGCTTCTCCCCTGACGCCTGCGCTGCCGCTTTCAGCAGAAAGCGCAGGCCCACACCAGCCGCCGCGTCCGTCTTCCAGCGTGGGATGACATGCAGATGCACCTGCGGAATATGGGCGCCGGCTGCCGGAAAGACATTCCAGCCGACCGTATATCCGTCGGGTTGCACGGTGGCTGCCAGGTAGTCGCGGACAGTTTGCAGCAGCGCATGGGTGGCCAGAACCTCCTCTGGGGTCAGGTCACAGACGGTTTCGCAGGGCCGCCGGGGCACGATCAGGCCCGAGTACGGCAGTCCGTCGGCAAAGCGGGCGTCCTGCGAATAGACACACAGTCATTTTCCAGCAGCACCTCACCGCCGGCAAATTCAGCTCGCGTCACCAGCGGGTTGTCCTACGGGTGTGCCTGCCAGTGCGCCCACTTCTGCTGACGCTTCTGTAGCTGCCGGCCGTCCAGCTGCACGGTCAGGTTTACCTGGCCTCGTTTCATCTCTGCAGTTTATCTGGACTGTAAGGGCGCCTCGAGCTTTGCCAGATGCAGAGCCCAGCGGAGCAGCCTAGGCTGGCAGACATGGCAGATATTGCAAGAAAAGCCTCCGCCCACTGGGCCGGCACTCTCAAAGACGGGGAGGGCAACATCAGCACCGAAAGCGGTGTGCTTGATAACGCCCAGTACTCCTTTAGCACCCGGTTCGAAAACGGCAAGGGCACCAATCCCGAAGAACTGCTGGCCTCAGCGCACGCCGGCTGCTTTACCATGCAGCTGAGCGCTCTGCTGGAAAAACACGGCCACACCATTGACTCGCTGGATACCGAAGCCACCTGCGAGATGACCAAAGCCGGCAGTGGCTTCCGGGTCAGCCGAATGGTGCTGAAAGTGCGCGGCGAGGTGCAAGGCAGCGACCCGGCCGATTTTGAAGCCCATGTTAAAGAAGCAGCCGAGAATTGCCCCCTGAGTCAGGTGATGCAGGGCAACGTGGAGATCGTTCACGAGGCAGAACTGCTTAGCTAAAATGAGACACGCTCAGCAGCGCCGCTCCGGACACGAAAAGCCCGGAGCGGCGCTGCTTTTGCACTTCAGTTATTTCTCCCTGAACCCAGCTGCACTCAACTTAGACTGGCCTTTGCTGCCTCAATCGCTTCCCGCACCCGCTCCGGCGCGGTGCCCCCATAGCTCTGGCGGCTGCGAACGCTTTCCTCCACGGTAAGTTTCTGTGCCACTTCGGAGCTGAGCAGCGGGTGGGCCGCCTTCAATTCGGCGTCGGTCAGTTCCCAGAGTTGCCGGTCCGAGCGCGAGGCCAGCCCGACCAACCCGCCCACGACCTCGTGCGCCTCGCGGAAGGGCACACCCTGCCGGGCGAGGTAGTCGGCCACGTCGGTGGCGGTGGAGTAGCCGCGTGCCGCCGCCGCTTTGGTCACGTCGGCGTGCCAGACGGTCCTCGGCAGCATCTCGGCATACAGGCACAGGACGATGCTCAGCGTATCGTAGGAGTCGAACACGCCTTCCTTGTCCTCCTGCAAGTCCTTGTTGTAGGCGAGCGGCGTGCCCTTGACCACCGTCAGCAGGCCCATCAGGTTGCCGAAGACGCGCCCCGCCTTGCCGCGTGCGAGTTCAGACACGTCGGGGTTTTTCTTCTGCGGCATGATGCTCGAGCCCGTGGTGTGCGAGTCGGGCAGGGTGATGAAACCGAACTCGAAAGTGGAGTACAGAATCAGCTCTTCCGAGAGGCGCGAGAGATGCGCGGACAGAATCGCGCAGGCGCTCAGGAATTCCAGCGCGAAGTCACGACTGCCCACCCCGTCGAGGCTGTTGGCGGTGGGCCGCGCAAAGCCCAGGGCCTCGGCGGTCGCCTGCCGATCCAGCGGCCAGGGCGTGCCCGCCAGCGCCGAGCTGCCCAACGGCGATTCGTCCATGCGCTCGGCGGCGTCGCGGAAGCGGCCCTCGTCGCGCTCCAGCATCGCCACATACGCCATGAACCAATGCGCCAGCAGGATGGGCTGCGCCACTTGCAGGTGGGTATAGCCAGGCAAAATCACCTCGTTCTGGAGGTGCTTTTCCGCCTCGGCCAGCATCACTTTACGCAGCGCGCGGGTCTGGTCGGCCAGGTCGAGCGCGGCTTCTTTGGTGAACAGGCGGAAATCCACAGCCACCTGGTCGTTGCGCGAGCGGGCGGTGTGTAGTTTGCCCGCCACCGGGCCGATGCGGTCGCGCAGGGCGGCTTCCACGTTCATGTGAACGTCCTCGCGGTCGAGGCGCCACTCGAAGGTTCCGGCGCGGATATCACGCAGCACGGCGTTCAGGCCGTCCGTGATCTGGGCGACTTCCTCGGCAGTCAGAATGCCCTGCTTCCCCAGCATCGCCACATGCGCCAGCGAGCCGCGAATGTCCTGCTCGGCCAGTCTCTGGTCAAAGCCGACCGAGGCGTTGAACTGCTCGACCAGCTCAGCAGTGGCCTCAGCGAAGCGCCCGCCCCAGAGTTTAGTTTCCTGTTTTTGGGTCATAAAAATTATTCCCTTCTCAAGCTGTCCCAGATAAGGTGCGGCAAGACCTCCAAGTTCCGGACTAAAGACCCAGTGGCCCTCATCCTGCACCTGAAACTGGCGGAGACGGAAGCGGCGGCGCGCGTCAGGCAGGAGCCAGAGCCGCGCCGCGAGGGCACGGGACTGGCCGCTGGCCAGCTCCTCGCCACTACTCCCCTCGCCTGGGCCTGGCACCCTTTCCCGCAGTTCCCGCATATGGCCCCAGAAAAGTCAGCAGGACAGGGCTGAAGGTCGTGCGGCAGGCCAGCAACTCGCGGTTCGCCCAGTCGGGCGGCGGCTCTGGCCCCAGCGGCTCAAGCTCAGGCACACGTGGCCTCTCCCTGCCCCGGCCCGGGCGCCAGCCTCAGTCCCCGCGAATTTCTTCGGGTTCGCTGGGCACATAGTTATCGGGCTTGACTGTTTCCTGCGCCCGGGTGGCCCAGCTTTCAACCCGCAGACGAAGGGCGTTGAGGCGAATAAAAGCGCCGGCGTCGGCCTGACGGTAGTCGCCGCCGGCCTCGAACGACACCAGTTCTTGGTCATAGAGGCTGCGGGGCGCCTTGCGGCCCACGATCACGCAGTTGCCCTTGTACAGCTTCAGGCGGGCCGTGCCAGTCACGCGGCTGGCCACGTGGTCGATATAAACCTGCAGCGCTTCACGCTCGGGGGCAAACCAGAAGCCGTTATAGACCAGTTCGGCGTACTTGGGGGCCAGGGCGTCGCGCTGGTGCAGGACTTCGCGGTCCAGGGTCAGGCTTTCCACAGCGCGGCGGCCGTGATACAGAACGGTGCCGCCGGGCGTTTCATACACGCCACGTGATTTCATGCCTACAAAGCGGTTTTCGACCAGATCAATCCGGCCGATGCCGTGCTTGCCGCCCAGTTCATTGGCCTTTTCCAGCAGCGCGGCAGGCGAAAGGCGCTCGCCGTTGATGGCCACCGGGTCACCGTTTACATATTCAATTTCTATGTATTCAGGCTCGTCCGGCGCGTCCTCGATATTCACGGTCATCTTGCACAGGTCGGCTGGCGGCTCGGCCCAGGGGTCTTCCAGCAGGCCGCCCTCGTAGGACACATGCAGCATGTTGGCGTCGATGCTCCAGGGCGACTTCTTGGTGGTGGGCACCGGAATGCCGTGCTCCTTGGCAAAAGCTTCCAAGTCGGCGCGGCCCTGGAAATCCCATTCGCGCCACGGGGCCACCGTCCGCAGTTCCGGGTTCAGCGACAGCACCGACAGCTCGAAGCGTACCTGGTCGTTGCCCTTGCCGGTGGCCCCGTGGCTGACAGCCACTGCGCCTTCCTGGGCGGCCAGTTCCACCATTTTCTTGGCGATCAGGGGCCGGGCGATGGAGGTGCCCAGCAGGTAATAGCCTTCATACAGCGCGCTGGAACGCATCATCGGGAAGACATAGTCGCGCACGAATTCCTCGCGCAGGTCCAGTGCATAGGCACTCACGGCGCCAGTCTTGAGGGCCTTTTCACGGGCTTCTTCCACTTCGGCGCCCTGACCCAGGTCGGCCGTAAAGGCCACCACGTCGTAGCCGCGCTCCTGCTGCAGCCACTTGATGATGATGGAGGTGTCGAGGCCGCCACTGTAGGCGAGCACAATCTTTTCGCGCTGGGTCATGCTGGGTTTCTCCTTGGGAAAGAGGGGGTGAAAGAGGGTGAAGCACAAAAAAAGCGGCGCAAAGAGGCCGCCCGTCTCCTGGATACAGGACCGGGCTAGGCTGGACGTCGCGGTGAAAAGGAAGTCATAGGCTGAATGGGTATTCAGAGCTTCTGAATAGCTATGCAAGCCTAACACCCGGCCTACAGAGGGTCAACCTCCGGCACCGGCGGCGTGGCCACTTTTCTTTGTTCCAACCCTGAGAAGTTTTCCAAGGCGGTTTGAGGTCTCTGGGACCGGCCGGAGCCGCCGGAGAGGCTGTAATAGAAGCCGCAGGAAAATAAAGAGACAGCGCCGGTTTGCCTGGAAAGAGGCCAGACCCAGGAACAAGCTGGCGCCGCGAGGCATGGAAGGCCCATGTCCAGCCCACCTGCACAGGAGGATGTCATGACCCGTTTCCGCAACGACCGTTACGAGAACGACCGCGACGACGACCGCCCTCAGCGCGGCGACGATCGATACCAGGACAATCGGTACCGGGAGAATCGCTCCCAGGACGACGGCAGACCAGACCGTTTCCGTGACGCTGAACGCCGCTTTGATGGTCCAGGGAGCAGCGCCGGCCGTGACCGCTGGGAGCGTTCTGCACGTTTTTTCAGCGATGGTAGCAGCCAGAGCGAAAGCGGATATGCAGGCGGCCAGAGCGACTGGGGCCCACAGGACCGGATGGGCGTGGGCAGCGACGCCTACTCGGACACCCAGGACTTCCGGGACTCGGGCATGCTGGGCGGCCGCAGACGCGGCGGACGCCCGGACGCCGGCCGGCTGGAAGACCGCTACGACCGGATGGGCCGCAGCGTGTCTGGGGGCCGGGACTCGGGCGGCTATGACCGCGAATTCGGCGGGGCCGACTATGGCCGCGGCGCGATGGACCAGGGCTATCTGGGCCAGGGCCGCATGAGCAGCGGCGAAGGCTACGGCCGTTACAGCGAAGACGACCACAACGACCGCCCCCGCATTAGCCAGGACCAGGGCGGCTGGGCTTATGGGCAGCTGAGTGGCCCGGACCAGGACCGCTTCGGCCAGAGCTACCGGGCCGGCCCCGGCATGGGAGAGCAGGGCCACCGGGGCATGGGCCACGCCGGCAAGGGCCCAAAGGCTACCGCCGCAGCGACGACCGCATCTGGGAAGAGGTCAGCGAGGCCCTGCAGGACAACAACTCGGTGGACGCCAGCGAGGTGGAAGTGCAGGTGGAAGGCGGCGAAGTGACCCTCAGCGGCACCGTGAATGACCGCTGGCAAAAGCGCCAGGCCGAAAGCTGCGCCGAGCGGGTCCGGGGCATCAGGGACGTGCACAACCGCCTGCGGGTGCAGCCGGCCGGCGGGAACGGGCCAGCCGGCAGCGACCGGGACCAGAGCCAACGGGAACAGCCTTTCGCCGACAACGCAACTGGAAACGGCCCGACCAGTGGCAGCGCAGCCGAGAGCGGCCATAGTGCCAGCGCGGCCAGCACCTCTAGGGCGAGCGAGCTGACCCCTTCAGGCAGCGGGCAGGCCGGCGACACCGAAAGCCAGAGCCAGGACCAATAACCGCCACCCTCCGGATACTCCCGGAAGTTTGGCACTCTGGCAAGCGCTGAATCAACAAATTCTAAGCGGCAGCCAGGGTACAGAAGCACTACGCTGGGCGGTGATGAGTCGGCGCGTGTTTCGCGTCACGGAAAGGACAAAGCGTGCAGGAACAGGACCAGACCATGACGCTGCCGCAGGGCACCGCAGACCAGCCAGGCACGGCTCCAGCGGGCAACACCAACGGACTGGACCAGCTGACCACCGGGGCGAGTGACACCGGTGAAACCGCCACCATGACCATCCCTGGCAGCCGCAAAACCGAAGATCAGGCCAGCCAGGGCAGCCGCATCGCCGGCGAAGACAACCGCCAGTAACACCCCGCCCTCTCAGCTCAGCTCATCCGAGCCAGAGAAAAAAGGAGCTTTCATGCAGGAAAAAGACAAAGTTGGACAGGACGTAGACCAGAACGAAAACAGCGCCGCCAAACCCCAGAACACCGATTCTCGCGAGATGGAAGGCGAAGGCATGAGCAGCAGCTACAGCGGCATGGGTGACCTGAAGAACGAAGACGGCGAACGCATGAGCGGCGAAGACACCGACGCCGCAGACAGCACCGCTCCCTGAGCACCCGCCCGATAGAACCAAATCCGAGAAGCTGGGGCCCCGCGCTCCAGCTTTTTGCTGCTGCTCATGACTGCCTGCTTTGCCGTCACTCTGTCAATAACAGGGGCGCCTGAGGCACGCCGCCCAGGCTTCCGCAGCCTATTCAGCCGCTGCCAGACTCTTTTTTCCAGCCCCAGAGCCTGCTGCATACCGGCAGCCCGGCCAGCCTGGCATTCCCTGTCTTCCGGCCCTTTCCGTGCGATACTGGCTTTTTAGAATGCCTAAGCGAACTGACCTGCAGACCATCCTGATTCTCGGCAGCGGCCCCATTCAAATTGGGCAAGCGGCCGAGTTCGACTATTCCGGCACCCAGGCGCTCAAGGCGCTGCGCGGCGAGGGCTACCGCGTGGTGCTGGTGAACTCCAACCCGGCGACCATCATGACCGACCCGGACCTGGCCGACGCCACCTACCTGGAACCGCTGACCCCGGAATTCGTGCGGCGGGTCATCGAGAAAGAGCGCCCCGACGCCATCCTGCCCACGCTGGGTGGCCAGACGGCGCTGAACCTGGCGATGGAGCTGAATGCCAACGGCACGCTGGAAGAATTCAGGGTGGAGCTGATCGGCGCCAACGCCGAAGCCATCCACAAGGGCGAGGACCGCGAGGCTTTCCAGGCCGCCATGAAGAAAATCGGCGTGGAGACGGCCAAGGGCAAGATGGTGCACTCGATGGACGAAGCTATCGAGTATCAGAAGGAGTTGGGTCTGCCGGTGGTCATCCGCCCCTCCTTCACCCTCGGCGGCACCGGCGGCGGCATCGCGCACACCTACGAGGATTTCCTGCGCATCACCGAGGGCGGCCTGCGCGATAGCCCGGTGACCTCCGTGCTGCTGGAAGAAAGCATCCTGGGCTGGAAGGAATACGAGCTGGAAGTGATGCGCGACACCGCCGACACGGTGGTGATCATCACCTCTATCGAGAACTTCGATCCGATGGGCGTGCATACCGGCGACTCCATCACGGTGGCTCCGGCGCAGACGCTCAGCGACGTGGAATACCAGGAACTGCGCGACATGTCGCTGAAGATCATCCGCGAAATCGGGGTGGATACCGGCGGCTCCAACATCCAGTACGCCGTGAACCCCGAAGACGGCCGCATCATCGTGATTGAGATGAACCCGCGCGTGAGCCGCTCCTCGGCGCTGGCAAGTAAGGCCACCGGCTTTCCGATTGCCAAGATCGCCGCGCTGCTGGCAGTGGGCTACCACCTTGACGAGCTGCCCAACGACATCACCCGCGTGACCCCGGCCAGCTTCGAGCCGAGCATCGACTACGTGGTGACCAAGATTCCGCGTTTCGCCTTCGAGAAGTTCCCCGGCACCCCCGACGCCCTGGGCACCCAGATGCGCTCGGTGGGCGAGGTGATGGCGATCGGCCGCACCTTCAAGGAATCGCTGCAAAAGGCGCTGCGCTCTATTGAAGCCGACGTGCGCGGCGAGTTCTCGGCCATGACCAAAGACGAGCTGCGGGCGCTGCTCTACCCCAACCCGCGTCGGATCGAGGCCGTGATCGAATTGACCCGGCGCGGCGAGAGCGTGGCCGCGCTGCACGAAGCCACCGCCATCAACGAATGGTTCCTGCACCAGATCCGGGAAATTATCGTCGCGGAAAAGGAAATTGCCGACCTGGGCCCGATTGCGGAATGGAAGTACGAGTACTGGCGCGAGATCAAGCGCCTGGGCTTCAGCGACGCCCGCCTGGGCGAAATCGTGGGACTGAATGAACTGCAGGTGCGCGAGCTGCGCAAGAAGGCCAAGGCCACCCCGGTCTACAAGACGGTGGACACCTGCGCCGCCGAGTTCGAGGCGTTTACGCCCTACCACTACTCCACCTACGAGTGGGAAGACGAGGTGACGCCCACCGACAAGCCCAAGGTGGTGATTCTGGGTTCGGGCCCCAACCGCATCGGGCAGGGCGTGGAGTTCGACTACGCCACCGTGCACGCGGTGTGGGCGCTGCAGGACGCCGGCTATGAGACCATCATGGTGAACTCCAACCCCGAGACGGTCAGCACCGACTACGACACCGCCGACCGGCTGTACTTCGAACCGCTAACCTTCGAGGACGTGATGAACATCATCGACCACGAGCAGCCCACCGGCGTGATCGTGCAGCTGGGCGGCCAGACGCCGCTGAAGCTGGCCCGCCGGCTGGCCGAGGCCGGGGCGCCGATCATCGGCACCAGCCCGGCCACCATCCACCAGGCCGAAGACCGCGCTTCCTTTAACGAGCTGTGTGAGCGCCTGGGCATTCCTCAGCCCAAGGGCAAGGTGGCCGCCACGCCCACCCAGGCCGAGCGCCTGGCCGACGAGCTGGGCTTCCCGCTGATGGCCCGCCCGAGCTACGTGCTGGGCGGCCGCGCCATGCGGACGGTGCGCTCGATGCCCGAGCTGAAAACCTACCTGAAGGAAGTGTACGCAGCGGTGGAAGGCCAGCCAAGCATCCTGCTGGACCAGTTCCTGGAAGGCGCGCTGGAGCTGGACGTGGACTGCCTATGCGACGGCGAACGCGCCGTGGTGGCGGGCGTGATGGAACACATCGAAGCGGCGGGGGTGCACAGCGGTGACTCGGCCTGCATCATTCCGCCGGTGAGCCTCAGCCCCGAGCTGCTGGATGAGGTGAAGCGCACCACCGAACGGCTGGCGCTGGAACTGGGCGTAAAGGGCCTGATGAACGTGCAGTACGCGGTCAAGGACGGCGTGCCCTACATTCTGGAAGCCAACCCGCGCGCCAGCCGCACGGTACCGTTCGTAAGCAAGGCGACCGGGCACTCGCTGGCCAAATATGCCGCCCGTATCGCCGCCGGCGAGACGCTGGAGCAGATTGGGCTGCTGGAAACGCCCACCCCCGAGATGTATTCGGTGAAGGAAGTCCACCTGCCGTTCCTGAAGTTTGCAGGCGTGCAGCCGATCCTGGGCCCGGAAATGAAGAGCACCGGCGAGAGCATGGGCATTGACCGCGACCCGTATCTGGCCTACTACCGCGCCGAGCTGGGCGCCAAGAACGCCCTGCCGCTCAGCGGCCGCGCCGTGGTGCTGGGCGAAGGGCTGGACGAAGTGGCCGCCACGCTGGAAAGCGCGGGCCTAAGCGTAAGCCGTGCAGCGGGCGAGGAGCTGCCCGACCTGCTGATTGACACCACCGAAAGCCCGCTGCTGCGCCAGGCGCTGGAGCGTGGCAAAGCGATTGTGACCACCAAAGAAGCCGCCGAATGGACCGCCAAAGCCATTGCCGCCGCGAAGGCTGCGGGTGAACTGGGAGTGACTGGTCTGCAGGAGTGGCTTGAAGCGTAAATAGCCGAGGAACTCAACTGAAGCGCGTCACGGCCTGGGATAAGCCGTGACGCGCTTTCTCTCTTGTCCATCCCGGAGTAGATATTCGGCGCGGGGATCTACCCCAGCCACCATGCCAGCGCTTCAGCCTGCACCTCCGGCGGGACCGTATGCCCACCCGCGAACTCGCGGTAGTGCAGATCATAGCCGGCGCCTTCCAGCTGGCGGCGAATGACCCGTCCGCAGCGGTCGATGGGCAGCACTCGGTCATCGGTGCCGTGTGAAACGAAGATGCACGGCTTGCCCACCTGCGCGGCGGGGGCCAGGAAGCCCGGCGAGAAGGCCAGCAGGTGGCTGAACAGGTCACCGTTGCCCAGGCCCAGCGAGAGGGCGTAACTGGCCCCGTCCGAGAAGCCGTCCAGGGCAAGGTGGGCCGGGTCAATAGCAACGCGGCTGAACACCAGCGCCAGTGCCTGGTCTATGAACTGCACGTCCGGGCCATAGCCGCCGTGAATCACGTCCCAGGTCGGCGCGCGCGAGTCACAGGCCAGCAAGATGATGCCGTGTTCCTCAGCGGCGTCCACAAAGGGAGCGATGGAATGGCTGGCGCTGCTGCCCGCGCCATGGCAGGTCACCAGCAGCGGGCGCGGCCCATCCAGCGGGTGCTGCGTGGGCACGTACAGCAGCCCGTCTCGGCCCTGCCCCAGCCTCAGCGGGTGCAGGCCGCGTTCGGCGGGGGGCGCGTGGTGGGCAGCGGGGTCCGGGCGGGCGCTCAGGCGGCTGGGGTTGGTGGACATGGCTCCAGTATGGTGCCGGGGCCGCGCGGCAACCGTGCCGGCAGCTGCCCGCAGCAAAAGCAAAGCCCCCGCCGCTCGGGGCAGGGGCCAGCTGAAAGGTGGTGCACCCGACAGGAATCGAACCTGTGGCCTGCCCCTTAGGAGGGGGCCGCTCTATCCGACTGAGCTACGGGTGCAAAGGCAGCTGCACATGCTTTGGCCCGCGGGTTGCGGGCGCCCGGCAGTATAGCAAAGCTGCCCCGGCCGCCGGAACGCCGGGGGAGAAGACCCAGCCGCCGGGAGCGGGCCGGGGACAGGGCCGGGCGCGGCCGCGCAGCCGCTAGACTGACAACATGTCCGCTGACAAAACTCTGGAGCAACTGAGCATCAATACCATCCGCACGCTCGCCATCGACGCGGTGCAGGCGGCCAACTCGGGCCATCCCGGCGCGCCGCTAGGCATGGCGCCGATGGCGTACACACTGTGGCAGCGCTTCTTACGTCACAACCCGGCCGACCACCGCTGGCCGGGCCGCGACCGCTTCGTGCTGTCAGCGGGCCACGCGTCCATGCTGATTTACTCGCTGCTGCACCTGACCGGCTACCCCAAGATGACGTTGCAAGAACTCAAGGACTTCCGCCAGTGGGACAGCCAGACCCCCGGCCACCCCGAGTTCTTCCACACCGACGGGCTGGACGCCACCACCGGCCCGCTGGGTCAGGGCATCGCCATGACGGTGGGCATGGCCCTGGCCGAGGCACACCTGGCCGCCCGCTACAACCGCGAGGGCTTCCCGGTGTTCGACAACTACACCTACGCCATTTGCGGCGACGGCGACCTGCAAGAAGGCGTGAGCCACGAGGCCGCCGCGCTGGCCGGGCACCTGCGCCTGGGCAAGCTGATCTGGCTGCACGACGATAACGAGGTGCAGCTGGACACCATGGTGAACCAGGCCGACTCCGAGCAGATGCGGCTGCGCTTTGAAGGCTACGGCTGGCAGGTGCTGAAGGTGGAAGACGGCAACGATGTGGACGCCATCGCCGCCGCCCTTGAGCAGGCCCGCAGCGAAACCGCCAAGCCCACCCTGATTCAGGTGCGGACCGTGATCGGCTTCGGCAGCCCCCGCGCCGGCACCCCCAAGGCCCACGGCGAGCCGCTGGGCGCAGAG
Organism: Deinococcus sp. Marseille-Q6407; assembly: GCF_946848805.1. Classification (NCBI taxonomy): domain Bacteria; kingdom Thermotogati; phylum Deinococcota; class Deinococci; order Deinococcales; family Deinococcaceae; genus Deinococcus; species Deinococcus sp. Marseille-Q6407. Next base: position 1,943 of record NZ_CAMPFU010000002.1, on the reverse strand, counting down.
GGCGTGGCCGAAACCAAGCAGGCGCTGGGCTGGGAATATCCCGCCTTCACCGTGCCGGACGAAGTCAGAGAGCACATGAGCGCCCTGGAACGCGGCGGCGCACAGCAGGCCGAGTGGGAAAAGATGATGAACAGCTACCGCGCCCAGTACCCCGAACTGGGCCAGGAAGTGGACACCATGCTGGAACGCGACCTGCCCGACAACCTCTGGGAGATCCTGCCGCAGTGGGAAGCGGGCAGCAAGGCCCAGGCCACCCGCTCTAGCAGCGGCGACGTGATCAACGCGCTGGCCCCCAGCGTGCCGGGGCTGATGGGCGGCTCTGCGGACCTGTCGGGCAGCACCAAGACCACCATCAAGGACGGCGGCGAGGTGCAGGCGGGCAACTACGCCGGCCGCAACGTGTACTTCGGCGTGCGCGAGTTCGGCATGAGCGCCGCTGCCAACGGCATGAGCCTCTACGGCGGCGTGCGGCCGCTGGTGGGCACCTTCATGGTGTTCAGCGACTACCTCAAGCCCGCATTCCGCCTCAGCGCCATTCAGATGCAGCCGGTCACCTACGTGCTGACCCACGACTCTGTCGGCCTGGGGGAAGACGGCCCCACCCACCAGCCGGTCGAGCAGCTGGCGATGCTGCGGGCGGTGCCGGGCGCCCACGTCTTCCGCCCCGCCGACGCCAACGAAACGGCGGCCGCCTGGGCACTGGCGCTGGAATACAAGAAAGGCCCCACCGCGCTGGTGCTGTCGCGCCAGAACCTGCCGGTGCTGCCGGCCAACCATGACGGCGTGAAAAAAGGCGCCTACGTGCTGCGCGAGGCCCAGAACGCCCAGGTGACCCTGCTGGCCTCCGGCTCGGAAGTGTCGCTGGCGCTGGAAGCCGCCGACGCCCTGAGCGGTGAAGGCATCGCGGCGCGGGTGGTATCCATGCCCTGCTTCGAGCTGTTCCGGCAGCAGGACAGCGGCTACCGCCGCGAGGTGCTGGGCAGCGCGCCCCGGGTGGGCATCGAAGCCGCCGCCAGCCAGCCCTGGTTCGAGTGGGTGGGCGAGGGGGGCGGTCTGGTCACGCTGGACCGCTTCGGCGCCTCCGCCCCCGGCGAAGTGGTGCTGGAGAAACTGGGCTTCAGCGCTGAGAACGTGGTGAAGGTGGTCAAGCAAACCATCGGCTGAGCCGGCCTTTTTGCCTATCCCCTCCTCTTCTCCCCCGCCCCCGGCTCCTCCCCGGGCGGGGGATTTCTCTACTCTTTTTTCTGTCACGAAGCTGTCAGCTGCGCCGCACTAGAACTTCGCGGTGCCTCTGGACTGGACTGCCCACTATGAAACCGGCGAAAGCCGACTTGACCGCCAACACCGGCGGCTGTTCGAGTACGCCAATGAGCTGGAAGACTACCTGGACCGCTTCCGCGCTGGTGAGGCACCTGACCTATTGATAACGGCGTAAGTATGCGCTGCTAAACTCTAGGGACCGTGGAATGGCAACCGAACCAATATTCTCGTGCCCAACTTGAGGAGCGGCGTCTGGCTGCTACCGAGTGGCTGCAGCAAGGCAGCCACACACACCGCGAAATTGCTGCTCACTTCGGCGTCTCCGTGCTCACGGTGACTTCTTGGAGTGCTCGGCTCAGAAAGAAGGGAAGCTTGCAAGCGACGGTCAGCTCTGGTCGTCCTGCTCGGCTGACTGAGTCTCAGCACGACCAGCTTCGCACCCTCCTGCGGGAGGGTGCTCTGCAGCATGGGTTTCCTGACGAAACTTGGACGACAAAACGCGTGGCAGAGCTGATCGGGCGGCACTTCGAGGTGTGGTACCACCATGATCACGTCCGTAAAATCCTACGAAAGTTGGGGTTCAGCCCACAGATGCCAGATGGGCGGGCTGCTGAGCGGAACGAACTTCGGATTGCATCCTGGCGGGAACAGGTGCTCCCGGAGTTGGAAAAAAAAGGTCGCTG
>NZ_CAMPFU010000001.1:12500-80000 GCF_946848805.1 Deinococcus sp. Marseille-Q6407 | reverse complement strand
CGAGAGGCCCGAATCCCGTGAATAACGCTGTTTCTCCCCCCTCCCTTCTGGCGTAGCGGCACAGTTGCAGGGGGCACCAGCGTGCTACTTTCAGCGCCATATGACACCACCTAATCCACAGACCCTCGGAGAACTGCTGCAACTGCCTGAATACGCCGGCAGAAAGCCTTTTGACGGGCAAACCCTTTCCGTCCAGGACGAAGTTCGCAGGAACCTGACACGTAAGCTCAGAGCCGGCGAGCCGCTGTTTGAAGGCGTGGTCGGCTACGAGGAAACGGTGATTCCCCAGCTGATCAACGCGCTGCTGGCACGGCAGAACTTTATTCTGCTGGGGCTACGCGGCCAGGCCAAGAGCCGTATTCTGCGGGCCATTACGACCCTGCTGGACGACTACGTACCGGTGATTGCCGGAATGGACTTTGCAGACGATCCGCTGAACCCAATTACCGCTGAAGGCCGCGAACGGGTAGAGCAGGAAGGCAACGACCTGCCGCTGCGCTGGATGCCCCGCGAAGAGCGCTACGTAGAAAAGCTGGCGACGCCCGATGTGACGGTGGCCGACCTGATCGGGGACGTGGACCCCATCAAGGCAGCCCGCCTGGGCACCAGCCTGGGTGACAGCCGCTCGATGCACTACGGCCTGCTCCCACGGGCCAACCGCGGCATCTTTGCGATCAACGAGCTGGCCGACCTCTCGCCCAAGGTGCAGGTGGCACTCTTTAACATCCTTCAAGAAGGCGACGTTCAGATCAAAGGCTTCCCGGTTCGTCTGGAGCTGGACGTGATGCTGGTCTTCAGCGCCAACCCCGAGGACTACACTGCCCGCGGCAAGATCGTCACTCCCCTGAAAGACCGCATCGGCAGCGAGATCCGGACCCACTACCCCCGCGACGTGCGGCAGGGTATGGACATTACCGCCCAGGAAGCTGACCGGCAGCCGGAAGTCCAGGTGCCCGACTTTGTGGCGGAACTGATTGAGGAGATCGCTTTCCAGGCCCGTGAGGATGGCCGGATCGACAAGCTCAGTGGCGTTTCGCAGCGTCTGCCTATCAGCCTGCTGGAGCTGGCGGCGGCCAACGCCGAGCGCCGCTCGCTGGTGACTGGAGCTGCGCCGGTGGTGCGGGTCAGTGATATCTACGCTGGTCTGCCGGCCATTACCGGCAAGATGGAGCTAGAATACGAGGGCGAACTGAAGGGCGCAGAGAATGTGGCAAAGGACCTGATTCGTAAGGCCGCCGGTGCCGTCTACGGGCGCCGCTTCGCCAGCCTCAGTACCGCAGCGCTTGAAGAGTGGTTTGAGCAGGGTAATGTCTTCCGCTTTCCGCAAAGTGGGCTGGCCCAAGACATCTCCGCCTCGCTGAACGAAGTGCCGGACCTGGCCGACCTGACCACAGCAGTGGCAGAAAGCAGTGATGCCGACATGCAGGCCAGCGCCGCCGAGTTCGTTCTGGAAGGTCTGTATGGCCGCAAGAAACTGAGCCGCGCCGAGGAGCTGTACGCTGCGCCCGAGCCCGAGCTGAAGATGGGCCGGGGCGGCCGCTGGAACTGAGCTCCGGTTGCCGGAGCGCAGCTGGCCTTCTTCCACCCGGAGGTCAGCCCGGTGCCTGGGCACAAGAGACAAGCCTGGTCGTTACCAAGACACCAAAAAAAGCCGCCCGGAGAGGGCGGCCTTTTTATTGAGGAACGGGGAAAGGTCAGTCGTCGTGACCGTAGACCAGGGCACGCTGCTGCTCCTGCTGATCGGCCCGGCGCAGACGGCGGATACCGGCCACGTAAGCCAGGGTCAGCGCGTAGGTGATGGCAGGCACGATCACGCTCAGCGCCCACAGCACCAGGTTGGCGCGCTCAGTGGACAGATAGCCGTTGGCCACCAGTTCACCCTTATAGCCGGCCACCGACCAGACGATCAGGAGGGTCAGGAAAGCGATCCCAGCGGCCAGACGGTGGGGATGATCGGTGGGGTTCTCGGCGTAGTAGAGGTTGTCGTCGCTCTTATCGAGCATCGGCACTGCAAACATCAGACCCAGCACCAGCGTGGGGATTACCAGAGCACCAAAGAACTCGGCGCTGAAGTCACCGCCCAGGAATTCAAAGCTAAAGGTGTTGGGGATGATCGCCAGCAGGCCGAAGACCCACAGCAGGTACCAGTCAGGCTTGATGCCTTCAATCGGCTGCGAGCTGGGCGGGCCGTAGTGCTGGACCGGGTGTACCGGCACAAAGGAGCTGAACAGAATCACGATGGCGGCGAACAACAGCGCCAGCATCAGCATGATGGGTGTCTGCTGAGTGATCAGCGGCACACCGACAATCTTTTTGTAGGCGATGCGCTTGGCGTACTGCGGCTGGGTGTGCTTCTGCTTGATCATGATCAGCATGTGCGCGGCCGTCAGGGCCAGTAGAATGCCGGGCAGCAGCATGATGTGGTAGCCGTAGAAGCGGGGAATCAAACCTTCACCGGGGAAGCGGCCTGCAAAGGCGAACTCAGCCAGCCAGGGACCGACCCAGGGCACCGAGGCGGTGATCGCGTTGATCACCTTGAGGGTGTTGTAAGCGTAGTTGTCGTACGGCAGAGCGTAGCCGGTCACAGCGGTCAGCGCGGCAAAGATCAGCAGCAGCATGCCGATCCACCAGTTCAGTTCGCGCGGCTTTTTGTAGGCGCCGGTGAAGTAGATGCGCATCATGTGCAGCACGGCAGCGGCCACCATGATGTTGGCGCTCCAGTGGTGAATGCGGCGGAACATGTCGCCGAAGGGCATGGCATTGATCTTCAGGGCCGAGTGATAGGCGGCTGGAATCAGGTTGGGCTTGTCCGGGCTGCCCGGGTCGAAGGAGTTCACCACCATCGCATTGCTGGGCTCGAACGACAGCGCCAGGATGATCCCCGTCAGAATCAGGATGATCAGGCTGAACAGCGTGATCTCCCCGATAAAGAAGGTGTGGTGAACCGGAAAGGCTTTGCGCAGGAACTTGTCGTTCAGGCGCGAGATATTCAGACGCTCGTCTAACCACTGGTTCATATTCAGGCTCCCTTAGCGGTTTCCTTGGTGGCTTCCCAAGCAGCTTCGTCCGTGTAGGGATAGGGCGGAGTCAAGAAGAAGCCAGCCACCTTGATGTTGTCGCCTTCCGCCACGATCGGCAGCTGGGCCAGTTTGTGGGGAGGCGGACCGCCCACCACGATGCCGCCCTGCTTGGGCTGGTACTGGCCCGAGTGGCAGGGGCAGCGCATGCCGTTGCCGTCCTTGGCGTCGGGCACCGGGCAGCCGGCGTGGCTGCAGATATCGCTGTAGGCCACCACCTGGCCGTCAATGGTCGATTTGATATCCGTCTCGCCACTCAGCTCGCCGGACGCAAACTTGTAGAGCACCAGCAGGTTGTTGGGCTCACCCTTGCGGATCACCTTGTTGCCCTTGTCGTCCTTGCCCATCGGCCAGGCCTGCACCTGCTTGTCGCTCAGGTCGGCCATCGTGATGGGAGTGCCTTCCTTTTCGGGCGCCGCATGCACCAGGATGTCACCTTCCATCGGAGGCTTCTTGTCGGCGGTCATGCGGTACATGGGGTGGGCGCCGCCCAGGGTTCCCAGCAGGCTGAGGGTGCCCACGGTTGCCGTGGTGCCCATGGCCATGTTGATGAACCGGCGGCGGGTCAGTTCGGGGTCTTTTACCTTGTATCGGGTCATTTCATTTCTCCTACGGAGCAAGCAGGCCGGTTAGGGCCCGCCGCAGCACTTACCAGGGGAATTCTCCGCTGGCGTCTTCGACCAGCACCTCGCCGTCCATGAAGAACTTCTTGTACAGGCCCACAGCCAGCGCCAGGCTCAGCACCAGCAGGCCAGCCCACAGGCCTTCACGCGTCACGTTGGGTGTCACGTTGGCACTCCAAGCGGCGTAGTCGGCCATCATCTGCCGGGCAAACAGCACGCTGAACAACAGGCTGGCCATCAGGGTCACCACCATCAGCAGGGTGGCGACCGGGCTGGCTCGCACCTTGTGAATGCCGGGCTTCAGCTCGGAACCTTCGGCCCAGTACGAGTACAGACCGACCAGACCGTAGGTCAGCAGCAGCATGGTGAAGGACAGGAAGAAGATTTCAGGCAGCGCGATGCCTTCGGGAACCAGGCGGCCGCGTTCCTTGAGCACTTCAGGGTCAATCTCGCTGGCGCCCTTGGCCACCAGAGCCGGGCTGAGCGGCTCGGGGATATCGTTGCCCCAGGAATGCAGGACGTAGTTGGCGACGGCGTAGATCTCGTCTTCCTTCAGGACGCCCTCAAAGGACGGCATGCCGCCTTTGCCCTTGTGGACCATGCTGTAGACGTAGGCCGGGTCGCCGGTGATCTTGGTGTTGCCGGCCAGTTTCGGACCAGCGCCACCCTGACCGGCCGCGCCGTGGCAGCCTGAGCAGTTGGTCTCGAAGAGTTTGGGGCCGGACTTCGGCCACTCGGTCTCGATGCTGGCCATGACGGCGGGGTCCACCTCAACCGGTTCGGGGGCGGTGGCAGCGTTAAACAAAAAGAGTGTGATGACCCCAAACAGGGCCGCAAAAAAGATTGCGACCAGGGGCATGACAGCGTCGTTTCTCTCCACGGTACTTCTCCTCGGATATGGGCTTGGGCCTCTGGACCTCGCAGTGCGGCGCCAGAAGTCAGGGCAGTCCAGCGTTGTTCACCTGCAATTGTAGTGCAGAAGATGCGGCTTAACATACCACGCAGCTTCCTCACGACCGACCGAAAAGTAAGGCTCTGAGCGGGACAGTTGCTCTGGATAATGCTAGGGAGAAACGGTGCCGCAAATGTCCCTGTTCTGTACGGGGAGAAAGTGCCAAGGAACCGCTCTAGCAGCGGTCAAATGCCCGGCAGGCGCGGCGCCTGAAAAGACCCTACTCCGGCAGTTTCAAGCTGGCCAGAGCCGCAAAAGGGTGAGGCGCGTCTACCGGGCGCAGGGTGCAGAATGGCGTGGCGCCCTCCGGCTCGACCCGGTGCGGGCACAGCGGGCACTCGGGAAAGGCCTGATCGGTATAGGCCAGGTCCGGCTCGGCAGAGACCAGGCTCCATTCGCGGCCACAGCCGGCGCGGTACACCTGTTCACGGGCCGGTTGGGTGCGGGGCGCCCGGGCCGGTGATGCCTGAGAGGAGCGGCGTTTACTCAAGGGGAGCAATTCCTTCGCGGATGGCGTAGAGGGCGGCCTGAGTGCGGTTGTTCAGCTGCAACTTGGTAAAGATCTCGCTGAGGCGGTTGCGGACCGTCTTTTCCGAGATGTCCAGCCGCAGGGCAATGTCCTGATTGGAAAAGCCCTGGGCCAGCAGCTTGAGAATCATGGTTTCACGCTCGTTGAGGTCGTTGTGCTTTTCCTGCGGCAGTTCCTCGCGCTTATCACGGAAGTCGTCCAGCACGTTCTGTGCCATGTCGGAGTTCAGCAGCGCCTCGCCGGCGGCGACCCGGCGGATGGCGTCCAGCAGAGTGGTACTGTCGGCATCTTTCAGAATGTAACCACGGGCGCCCGCCTTGACCGCTTCGAACACATAGCGGTCCTGACGGTACATGGTGATCATGATGACCTTGGCGGACGGGTCGATTTCCAGAATGTTCTGGGTAGCTTTAACGCCGTCCAGTTCGGGCATCTGAATATCCATCAGGATCACGTCCGGGTGGGTGTCGGCGGCGAAGCGTAGGGCCTCGCGGCCGTTGGCCGCCTCACCGATCACACGCATGCCCTCGCTTTCGAGCAGGCTCTTGAGCCCCTGCCGGAACAGCGCATGATCATCCACCAGCAAGACACGAATCATATGGGGCCTAGTTTAGCCCGGGGCCCCGTTTCCAACTGCAACCTGAGGGGGCCGGGCAGCACCACCCACGCTCCTCATTTTTTTTCATCACGGTGTCAGCTCAGGCTATAGTGCGGCTCGAAATGACCTGGTTCGACGCGCTGCTCCTCACTCTGCTGGGAATGCTGAGTGCCCTGGGCCTGCGGACCGGCCTGGGCGGGCTGGTCTGGGGCGGGCTGACATTGCTGGCAGCCTATATCGCCAACCGGCTGGGCAGCCACCTGGGACCCTGGGGAGCCCCCGGCCTGGCGCTGGTGCTGGGGTTGGGGGCCGCCGCCGCCGGGCAGCTGACCCGGCAGCTGACCTCGCGGCCCTACCACTCGCTGCCGCTGTGGCATGCGGTGGGCGGGCTGCTGGGCGGCGGGCTACTGGGCGGCGCTGCGGTGGCGGCAGCCCTGCTGGCTTTTCCACTCAGCCCCCGGGTGGACGCAGCCGGGGTGCATTACGTCTACCCTTCGCCCGAGCTGCCACCAGGCCTTTATCAGGCCATAAACCGCTCGGTGCTCAAGGACAAGCTGATGCCGCTCTGGGACGAGACCCCCGGCTCGGTCTGGCAGGTGCTGCTGCTCCCGGACCTGCCGCAGCTCAAAGAGCCCCGGCGGCCCTGAAGCTGGACGAAACTTAACCTAGACAGAACTGGGCCTAGGCGGAGCTGGCTTCAGCGTTCGAGGTAAATGGTGTCCTGAACGTGCAGGCCCTGGTCCAGCACCTGGGCGGCGTAGCGCTTGGCGCCTTCAAGGTCGTGGTCGCGGGCGTTGCCACATTCCAGTTCGGAGCGGCCGGGCACCGAGGTGTAGGTGCTGACATCCGCCAGAGCCTCCTGGAAGACCTGCATGATTTTCTCGGGCTGTGGTTCGTCGATTACCGCCATGTAAAAGCCGGTGCGGCAGCCCATCGGGGAGACGTCAACCACATTGTCCAGGCGGCCGCGCAGGCCGGTGACCAGCAGGTGTTCCAGGGTATGCAGGGCGCCGGTGGGCAGGGCGTCCTGGTTGGGCTGCAGCAGCCGCAGGTCATACTTGCTGATGGTATCGCCGCGCGGCGTGGTCTGGGTGCCGGCCAGGCGCACGTAGGGCGCTTTGACCTTGGTGTGGTCGAGCTCGAAGGATTCCACCTTGCCTTTGACGGCGGTGCGTTCGGGAGAGTTCTGGGTCATGCGGCCGGTATAGCACAGGGCCCGCAGCCCAAATGACAGCCAGGGCGCCGAAGCCAGGGGCCGCTCTCTATACTGCGGCAATGCGCTCCGCTGCCTCTGCTCCCCCCCGCCGCTGGCCCCGCTGGTTTCCCATTGCGCTGGCTGCCCTACTGATCATCGCCGATCAGGCGCTGAAAGCCTGGGCGGTGAACAATCTGGTGTATCAGGCTCCGCCGGTTCCGGCGATTCCGCTGCTGCTGGAATGGGTGCTGACTTTCAACACCGGCGCGGCCTGGAGCATGTTCTCGAACTCGGCGCTGCCACTGGCCGCTCTGCGGCTGCTGGTGGGCCTGGGGCTGCTGGGCTACCTCTGGGCCCGCCCGCAGGTCCGCTGGCTCACCACGGTGCTGGGCATGATCGCCGCTGGGGCCATCGGCAACGCCATCGACGGCCTGGTCCGTGGGCAGGTCACCGACATGATCGATATGCCGCTGCTGTCACTCATCTCCAACGCGCTGCATGCTGGAGATTTCCCGATTTTCAACCTGGCAGATGTCTACGTGGTGCTGGGCACCCTGAGCCTCTTGCTGCTCAGCCTGCGCGAAGACCGCCGCTGACCGGGCGTAGCAGCGAGTTAGGCACAGGACTTAGGCCTCAAAACGGCCGTCCAGTTGCGCCCCGTCCCGGTCAAGCGGCAGGTCCAGCACGCGGCCGCTCAGCCCTTCCTCGGCCATGACGGTTCGCAGGAAACTGTGCAGGGGGGCGGTGTCCTGCCGGGTGTCGTGCAGGCACAGCACCGTGGGGCCGGCGCCACTCAGGGCCGCGCCCAGGGCGCCGTGCTGAGTGGCACCGGCCAGCACAGCGTCCAGCCCCGGCACCAGGGGTGCGCGGTACGGCTGGTGCAGCCGGTCCTGCATGGCCGCCGCCAGCAGGTCCAGCCGGCCGGCCAGCAGCGCAACTGTGGTCAGCGCGGCGTGTGACACGGTAAAGACAGCGTCTGCCCGCGAGTAGTGGGGGGGCATCACCCGGCGGGCGTCGGCAGTGCTGAGTTCGAAATCGGGAATCAGCACGGTGGCGCCCAGGTGCGCCGGCGGTTCAATCCGCAGCGGCTGTGCCTGCTGCCCATCAAAAGTCGCCACCACCACGCCGCCCAGCAGCGCCGGGGCGACATTGTCCGGGTGCCCTTCCATCCGGCTGGCGAGGTCCAGCAATTGGTGGCGGTCCAGCGGATCGTCCAGCACAGCATTGGCGGCCAGCAGCGCGGCAACCAACGCGGCCGCGCTGCTGCCCAGCCCACGGGCCAGCGGCACCTCGCTGCTGATCTCCAGCCGCAGCGGCGGCAGCGGGCGGCCCACCACCTGCGCCAGCTCGGTCATGCCGCGGTAGACATAGTTGCTCGCGTCGGCCGGGGTGCCGGCCAGTACCTCACCCTGCGGCACCACTGTCAGTGCCGGGGCCGGCTGCACCTGCACAGTGGTATAGAGCGGCAAGCTGAGGCCCAAGCAATCGAAGCCGGGGCCCAGATTGGCACTGGAGGCCGGCACCCGCACCGTCAGCGGCATACGCTGGCCCTCCCACAGCAGCCGGAACAGACGGGGAGAGCAGGCGGCAACGAAAGCGGAGAACCGGCAAGCACCATGCCCCAGCTTAGCCGAGAGCAGCGGCCAGGCACTCCATAGACTTGAGAAATCAGTCAGTTTCAGGGTTCAAGCTGACGCCGCCTAAAGCCCACCTTTATGAAGCTCTGAAGGCAGGTTGGGCAAGCTTTGATAACGTGTTCAAAATCACGCTCGGGGTTTCTGTCCCAGCCGATCTTAACTTTGGCTTTGTGAGCTGTTACGGCGTTCTCACAGCATTTCACTCAAATTCAATTCCCCCGGAGGAAAAAAGATGTCCTGGATTATTACTATTTTGGTAGGCGCCCTGGCCGGCTGGCTGGCCAGCCTGATTATGAAGACCGACGCCCAGCAGGGCGCCATCGCCAACATTCTGATCGGTGTGGTTGGCGCCGCGCTGGCCCAATGGCTGTTCGGCAACGTATTTCATATCGGCGGCGCCCAGGTGGCCGGCTCCGGCTTCAACTTCTGGAGCATCGTCTGGGGTGTGGTGGGCAGCGTGGTGCTGATCGCCATTCTCAAGGCCCTGCGTATCCTGCGCTAAACGGCAACTTTTGCTCTGTGCCCCCGGCTGAAGCTGGGGGTTTTTTTTGCTCTGGCCTGAAATACCGGGCCGAGCCGACTGGGCAGCGCCACGGCCAGACACACGGCCAGACACCAAGGTCTGACGTAACTCTTAGAACCGTGCGGCATACTGCGGGCGAGATGCAGCCCCGCACCCCTGTTCGCCCGACTTCCGCCCCCCGGCGTCTGCGGTTTTCTGCCCCGCGCCTGTGCATCTGCCTGCCCTCTTCAGCCTGCCCCCTGACCGGCGGCCGGCCATGAGCCGGCGGCAGCGCGCCGCCTCGCTGGCGCAGGGGCTGCTGGTGGGCATGACCCTGGGCTACACCGCTTACCGGGCCGTGACACTGGCCGTCAACGCCCGCCGGTTTCCCCGGCTGGACCGGCCCCACGCGCCACTGCGGCAGCGGCCCCGCGTCTCTCTGCTGACCCCGGCCCGCGACGAGGCCCACAACGTCCCCAAGCTGCTGCAAGGTCTGCTAAGCCAAGGCGCCGACGAGGTGATTCTGCTGGACGACAACAGCAGCGACGGCACCGGCGACCTGGCCCGTGACCTGTGCCGCGGCGTGCCGGGCGCCCGGGTCATCAGCGGTGCACCGCTGCCAGACGGCTGGTCGGGCAAGAACTGGGCCTGTCAGCAGCTGTCACAGGCGGCCAGCGGCGAGGTGCTGATTTTCGTGGATGCCGATGTGGAATGGCATGCTGGCGCCCTGGACGCCGTGCTGGCCGAGCTGGAACGCTCGGGCGCCGACCTGCTGAGCTGCTGGCCCCGCCAGGACGTGGGCAGCGCCGGCGAGCGCCTGATCACCCCTTATATCGACCTCTACCTGCTGACCCTGCTGCCCTACCCGGCCATGCGCCTGCCGCTGGTAGCGACCGCGACAGCGGTGGGACAGGTGATGGTGTTCCGCCGCTCCAGCTACGACGCGGTGGGCGGGCATCAGCTGGTGCAGGGCGATGTGCTGGAAGACGTGCTGTTCGCCAAACGGCTCAAGGCACGGGGGTACCGGGTGCTGGGAGCACTGGGCGGCGAGCGCATCGGGGTGCGGATGTACCAGGATTACGCTTCATCGGTCAACGGCTACGCCAAAAGCTGGCTGCCGGTGCACGGCAATTCGCGCCTGCTGCTGAGCGTGGCGCTGGCCGGGCAATTTTGCGTGTACACCCTGCCCTGGATGCTGGACTTCCCGGGAGCGCGGCTGCTGCGCGTCACCGGGCTGCTGGAGCGTTCGGCGGTGGCCTGGACCGCCGGGCGCCGCCGGCCGGCCGACCTGGCCGAGGGCCTGCTGGGACCGATAGGTCCGCTGCTGCAGCTGCCAGTTTACCACAAGGCCATTCGCCGCAAGGTCAAGTGGAAGGGCCGGGTCTACGAGCAGTAAGCGCTGAGACCAGCCGGCTTTCCACTTTCCAGCAGAACCGAATGCCCGCCCCTACTGGCTAGACGCTGGGAGGGGCGCTGCCCTACTGTGTGGTCACATTTCCCGACATCACCGAGAAAAATCCAAGCAGAACAATCAAGTAGAACAACCCAAAAGAACAGAGGAGCAGCAACATGAAACATCTGGTGATCATGGGCGTTTCCGGCTCAGGAAAAAGCACCCTGGCGGCCGAGCTTCAGCGGCAACTGGGCTGGCCTTTTGCCGAGGCCGACGAATTTCACCCTCAGGCCAACATCGACAAGATGAGCCGGGGCGAGGCGCTGACCGACCGCGACCGCTGGCCCTGGCTGGAAGCGCTGCGAGACTGGATGTCCCGGCAGGACCGCGCCGGGCAGCCCAGCCTGGTGACCTGCTCGGCCCTGAAACGCAGCTACCGCGACCTGCTGCGCGGCGCTGAAGGCGAGGTGGTCTTCGCATTGCTGCACGGCGACCGCGACCTGCTGAGCCAGCGCCTGCAGCGGCGCAAGGGGCACTTTATGCCGCCTTCGCTGCTGGATTCGCAGCTCAGTACCCTGGAACTGCCTGCGCCGGACGAAGCCGGGGTCCTGACCCTGGACATCACCCGGACCCCCGCCGAACTCACCCGGCAGCTGCTGACGCTGCTGCAGCAAGGAGACAACTGAATGGAAGGCTGGACTCAAACTTTAGGCACCCCGGCGCTGCTGGGCATTGCGGCCGGTGCGGTGGGCTTGATTCTGCTGCTGATCATGCAGTTCCGGGTTCACGCTTTCGTGGCTCTGATTCTGGTCAGCCTGATCACGGCGCTGCTGACCGGCCTGCCTACCGGCGAAGTGCTGAACGTGCTGAACGACGGCTTCGGCAAGACGCTGGGCAGCGTGGCCCTGCTGGTGGGCTTGGGCGCCATGCTGGGGCGGCTGGTCGAAACCTCGGGCGGGGCCAAAGTGCTGGCCGACAGTCTGGTCAGCCGCTTCGGCGAGAGCCGCGCGCCGCTGGCGCTGGGGATCGCCTCGCTGATTTTCGGCTTTCCCATCTTTTTCGATGCCGGGTTGATCGTGATGCTGCCGGTAGTCTTTGCAGTGGCCCGGCGGCTGAACGAGCCGGTGCTGCGCTACGGCCTGCCGGCGGCGGGCGCCTTTTCGGTGATGCACGTGTTCGTGCCGCCCCACCCCGGCCCGGTGGCGGCCGGCGAGCTGCTGGGCGCCAACACCGGCACCCTGATCGGCCTGGGTCTGCTGGTGGCGCTGCCCACCTGGTACCTGAGTTCGTACCTGTTCGGGCTGTGGGCCGGGCGCCGCTTCCCGCTGCCGGTGCCGGACCTGCTGAGCGGCGGCCCGCAGGAAATAGAGCTGCCGGCCAAGCTGCCGAGCGCCGGCACCGTGATCCTGATGCTGCTGCTGCCACTGATTCTGATTTTCGGCAACACCGGGCTGGACCTGCTGACCAAAGCCGGCAGCGTGAATGGTGACGCCGAATGGGTCAAGTTCGTGCGGCTGCTGGGCAGCACGCCGGTCGCCCTGCTGATCTCGGTGCTGGCAGCATCTGTGGTGCTGGGGCTGCAGCGTGGCCGCGACAAGGTGACGGTCGAGAAGCTGCTGGATTCCGCCCTGCCGGGCATCGCCTCGGTGATTCTGATTACCGGCGCAGGCGGGATGTTCGGCGGAGTGCTGCGGGCCAGCGGCATCGGTGACGCCATCGAGAGCAGCCTGAGTGGGCTGGGTATTCCGGTGATTCTGGCGGCTTTCCTGGTGGCGGGCATCTTGCGGGTAGCGCAGGGCTCGGCCACGGTGGCGCTGCTCACAGCCGCCGCGCTGATTCAGCCGTCGGTCGCGGCGGGAGGCTTCAATGCCGGGCAAACGGCCGCCATCGTGCTGGCGACGGCCGCCGGCTCGGTGATCGCCTCGCACGTGAACGACTCGGGCTTCTGGCTGGTGGGCCGCCTGATGAACATGGACGTGCCCACCACCCTGCGCACCTGGACCGTGATGGAAACCCTGATCGGCGTGATCGGCTTCCTGTTCGCGGCCTTGCTGTTCCTGCTGTTCTGAGCGAGGCGGCTGGCGCGGCCGGGGCTAGCAATGCCCCCGGCCGCGCCGCTTCACTGCATGAGCGGTGGTCCCGCCCGGCAGTGTTACAGGCGCACCACGCTACAGGTGCAGCGGGCCAGGCTGGTGGTCTTGCCGCGCTCATCTTGAATCTCGATTTCCCAGACCATCATGCTGCGGCCGCGGTAAGCCAGCCGCGCCGTGCCGGTCACCAGGCCGCCGGTCACGCCGCGCACGTGGGTGGCACTGAGATCCACGCCCACCGCCACCTCGCGGCGCACGTCCAGATTCAGCCAGCTGCCCACCGAGGCCAGTTCTTCGGCCAGGGCCAGGCTGGCGCCACCATGCAGGCGCCCGGCCGGCTGCCGGTTGCCCTCCACCGGCATGGTGGCGGTCAGCTCGGTGCGGGTGGCCCGCAGCATCCGCAGGCCCAGCTTGCCTCCCAGCGTGCCGCTGAGGCCCTGACCATCCGGGCCGTTCAGGCGGACCGCCAGCTGCTCGGGGCTCAGGGCGTCGAATTCCTCGGGAGACGGCAGGTTGATATCAGGATGCAGGGTCATGCCTCTGAGCATAACCGAGCCTTAAGGCCGCTAAGCCAGAGCGCTTATGACGCCGGCGCCCGCAGCTGACAGACTGAGGGCCCTGGCCAGAGGGCCCCGTGCGGGCCTTTCTCGGACCTCCAGCACCACAGCCGGACAGGCAGACAAAGGATGAATACCTTGAACGGAAAGCACATCACCAAACTGGGTTTTGACGGCCGGGCCATAGGACTGGCCCAGCAGGCGGGCCGCCTGCGCGAACAGGCGGGCCTGAGCCGCCAGGACATTCTGGACGAACTGCGTGCCGTGCAGCAGGCGCCCGAGCAATATGCCGCCGGAGGCGTCTATGCCGAGCTGGCCGCCGAGATTTTGGCGCAGCGGGCCGCCGCGCAGCAGAACAGCACAGTTGCTTTGCGAGAAGCACCTCTCCCCTACGGCGTCTGGGGCGCCGAGCTGATCGACGCTGGCGCTGCCGAGCAGATGGACCTGGCGATGCGGCTGCCAGTATCGCGGGCCGGAGCGCTGATGCCCGACGCCCACATCGGCTACGGCCTGCCCATCGGCGGGGTGCTGGCCACCGAGAACGCCGTGATTCCGTATGGCGTAGGCGTGGACATCGGCTGCTCGATGATGCTGAGCGTGCTGCCGCTGCCGGCCGGCGACCTGGGCAGCGACGAGGCCCGCCGGCTGCTGCTCAAGCACACCCGTTTCGGTGCCGGCGTGAGCTTTGAAAAGCGCCAGCGTCTGGACCACGCCGTGCTGGACGAGAACACCTGGCAGGACCAGGGCATTCTGAAATACCTGCACAGCAAGGCCGCCGAACAGATCGGCACCTCGGGCAGCGGCAACCATTTCGCAGAATTCGGGCGGCTGTACGTGGCAGACACGCAGCTGGGGCTGGAGCCGGGCGAGTATCTGGCCCTGCTGAGCCATTCCGGCTCGCGCGGGTTCGGGGCACAGGTGGCCGGGCACTTTACCCGGCTGGCCGAGGACCGGCACAAACGGCTGGATCCGGCAGCCCGCCGGCTGGCCTGGCTGAGCCTGGACAGCGAGGAAGGCCATGCTTACTGGCAGGCCATGAACCTGGCTGGCCGCTACGCCCTGGCCAACCACGACCAGATTCATGCCCGGCTCAGTCAGGCGCTGGGCGTGCAGCCGCTGGCGCAGGTCAGCAACAGCCACAACCTGGCCTGGAAACAGCAGGTGAACGGCCAGGAGCTGATTGTGCACCGCAAGGGCGCCACCCCGGCAGAAAGCGGGCGCCTGGGCCTGATCCCGGGCAGCATGGCCGATCCCAGCTTCGTGGTGCGCGGCCGGGGCAACCCGGAGTCACTGAGCAGTTCCAGCCACGGCGCCGGCCGGCAGTTGGGCCGTAAGGCCGCCGAACGCAGCGTAAGCAAGGACCAGATGCAGAGCTACTTACAGGAGCGCGGCGTCACCCTGATCGGCGGCGGCCGCGACGAGGCACCGCAGGCCTACAAACGCATTGAGGAGGTGCTGGCCCGCCAGCGCGACCTGGTGGACGTGGTGGCCGAATTCACCCCGCAGGTGGTGCGGATGGACAGCGGCAAGCAGGACATCTAAGGCCGGAAATCAGAACGAAGCCGGGAGCCATCCATCTACATAGGCTCCCGGCTTCGCTTCGTTCTTCCGGTCAGGACCGCGCCGCGTGGGCGCGAACCTGCCTGACTCTTACTGCATCAGCCAGTTGAACAGCTGCCCGGTCAGGACATTGCGGTCCTGAGGCGAGAGGGCTTCCAGGCCAAAGCCCAGGTTGACCGTCTTGAAGGTGCCCGGACTGAACAGCACGATAGAGCCGTTCTCGGCCGACTGCGCGCGCACGGCCGGCCGGCCCTTGGCGCGGGCGCGGCGGGGGTCAGGGTCGCGCAGCACGCTCTGGGCGCTGCCGTGGCCGTCCCAGGTGCCGGCCACGGCAGCGCCACGGGTGGCAGCCAGCACGTCCGGATAAACCTGGTTGCCGGCGCTGCCGGGGGCATTCAGGCGGTAAGAAGCCGTGCCCAGCGGCGCGCTGGTCTTCAGCGACAGGGTGCCGCTGGAATCGCCCACAAAGCGGCTACCCAGGTACTGGTCATAAAAGGCGGTGTGGCCGATGTCGTAGCCGATGTCCTGGCCAGTCAGCAGCAGCCGGCCGCCGCCCTGCAGGTACTGGGCCAGCGTCTGCTGGTCCTGGGCGCTGAGGGTGTTCATGTAACTGTCGCCGGTGGCCCACACCACGATATCGGCGCGGCGCATTTCCGAAAGCGGCACCGAGCCACGGCGGGTATCCCACAGCAGGGCGCTGCCTTCCAGGGCGTTGGCCTTGACGGCGTCACGCAGGAAAGTGGTCACATCGTTGCGGCTGCCCATATCGTCGTCCACCAGCAGCACCCGGGGCTTGGCGGCCGAGCGGCCGGGAGCCGGCTGAGTCGGTGCCGGTTGAGCGGGGGCAGGCTGGGTTGGGGTGGGCTGAGTGGGGGCGGGCGCCGGAGCGCCGGGCAGATTCTTGATAAAGCAGCCCTTGGTCACGCCGGGCGCCGGGTCAACCCCCCATTCCTGCACGGTACACATGAAGCCGTCGGTGCCGGTGCCGTTTACATAGCGGCCAGCTGTACCGAAGTAGGCGTCGCGAACGCCAGTAAAGTCACACTTGCTGCCTTCCACCGCGCAGAGGCTGTAGCCAGAGGGGCCTGTCGGAGCCGGCTGGGCCGGTGCAGGCTGAGTGGGAGCGGGTTGAGAAGGTGCTGGCTGGGTCGGTGCGGGGGCAGGCGCAGGAGTCGGGGTGGGCGCAGGCGCGCCGGTGGTCGTAATGTTCAGCGTCACTTCCCGGGTGCGGGCCGGGGCCTCAGCGGTGGTGGCGGTCAGCGTGACCGTCTGCGCGCCGTCCGGGGCCGAGACGTTGGTTACGGTGATCACACCGCCATTGGCGGTGATCTGGAGACCATCCGCTGCCTTGACTGTAATGCCGACCGACATATTGGCCGACAGCTGCACCGCGCGCGACTGCCCACGGGCCAGTGAGAACTGGTTGGGGGTGGCCGCAAACGTCAGCTCAGACGCCGGAGCAGGAGTGGGCGCGGGGGTCGGAGCCGGCGCCGGGGCGGGGTGGGGTAGGGGCGGCGCAGGCGCCGGGGCTGGTTCAGGGCTTGACGTCGGGGCCGGAGTTGGCGTAGGCGTGGGGGCTGGGGCCGGCTGATTCAGGCTCACACCGAGCTTGCTCAGGGCACCGGGCAGGCTGATCTGGCCGAAGCCCACGTTGTTGTTCTTGGCACCGGCGTTGCTGGCGCTGGTAAACAGGGCATTCTTCACGGCGTCCACCGAGCTGCCGGGCTTGGCCTGCAGCATCAGGGCCACTGCGCCTGCGGCAATAGGGCTGGCCTGGGAGGAACCGCTCAGGGCGCCGTAGCCACCGCCGGGGAAAGCGCTGGTGATTTCCACGCCCGGCGCGGCAATATCCGGCTTGGTGACCTGCACGTTCTGACCGTTGATGTTCCAAATGGCCGGGCCACGGCTGCTGAAGGAAGCCACGTTGCCCGCGCTGTCCACAGCACCCACGCCGATCGCTTCGGGGAGGTTGCCGGGGCTGCCGGTGCTGCCGGCGGCCGGGCCATAGTTGCCGATGGCGAAGACCGGCACGATGCCGGCGTTCAGCATGTTGGTGACCGGTACCCGGAATTCGTTCCAGCTGCCGGGAATGCCCAGGCTCATGTTGACCACCTGCGCGCCGTCGTCGGTGGCTGGGTTGCCGTCGGGGTCAATTACGTACTGCATCCCGGCAATCACCTGCGCGAAGGTGCCGCTGTTGTTCGGCAGCACCAGGGCGCTGATCACCTTGGCATCGGGGGCCACGCCCACCGTCTTGCCCACCAGCAGCCCGGCGGTGTGGGTGCCGTGGTTGGTGGTGTCGTGCGGCGCAGCACCGTTCACGCGGTTGCCTTCGGCATCGAACTCGGCAAAGCTGTTGAGTTTGCCGGCCAGCTCAGGGTGCGAGGCGTCGATCCCGCTGTCCAGGTGCCCGATCCGGACGCCTGCGCCCTTGTAACCGGCCGCCCAGGCCTGTGGCGCCCCGATCTGCTGCAGGTGCGCCGGGGTGCCGGCCGGGGCCGACGCCGCACTCAGCGCCACGGCGCGGGGCACTTCCACCTGGAAGTTCTCGAACACTTCGCGGACGTTGGGCAGCGAGGCCAGCGCCAGTGCCTGCCGGGGGGTCAGCGGCAGGTAGACGCTCTGGTCCAGCCACAGTTCACTGCCCTGACCGCTGCGAATCGCCTCGTTCAGGATGCGGGCCGACGGGCCCAGGCCGCTGATGCTGCGGGCCAGCTGAGAGCGCAGCTGCCCCAGGTTCTGGCGACCACGCTCGTTGTTGGCAAACTCGAAGCGCACGATGACGCCGACAGGTTCCTGGTCACCAGCCTGGAGCTTTTTCTGCAGCCCAGGCGACAGTTTGAAGGTCTGGGCCTCAGCCTGTGTGCCCAGGCCCAGCATCAGGCCGGCGCTCAGCACCAGGGCCAGTGAAGTCAGACGGGTCCGTTTCATAGCCCCAGCCTAAAGGCCCCGGCTGTCCCTCCCCTGACGGTCGCGTGAGGAAGTCTTCAGACAAAGTCAGTTCCAGATCAGTCTGAAGCGGCCAGCCCCAGCTGCGCGGCCGACCTGACCGCCGCGGCCACTGCCCGGCCGGTCAGGTCGGCCAGCTGCAAAGGGTCAGCGGGCGGCTGGGTACCGCTGCTGAGCATAAACGCCGTATCGCCGTCCCAGCCGGTGTGGCTGGGAGCGATGACCCGAGCCAGTGCCGCGCAGGCGGTATCGGCCAGCCGTCGGCATTCCGCCTTGGTCAGCGCATGCTCGGTGACGACGGCCAGCAGGGTGGTGTTCTGCACCGGGGTGGCCGGGGCCTGCAGAAACGCCGGCCAGTCCGGGGCCTGTCCCAGCGGTTGCCCCTGTTCGTCCAGCACATCGCCCACCGGGTTGACCACCGCCAGCACGCCCACTCCGGTGCCACCCTCTTCCAGAAAAACACTGCCCAGGCCGCCGGGCCGGGTGCCGTCCGGACCACGCCATTTGCCGATGGTGGCGCCGGCGCCGGCTCCCACCCGGCCGCAGGGCACCGGGTCAGCGCTGGCCGCCAGCAGCGCGGCGCGGCCCGCTTCAGCGGTGGGGCGGGCCTGCGGGTCGCCGCAGCCCAGGTCGTAAATCACGGCCGCAGGCACGATCGGCACCCGCGCAAATCCTGTGTCCACTCCCCGGCCCCAGCTTTCCAGCTCGCGCATCACGCCGTCGGCGGCCGCCAGCCCAAAGGCACTGCCGCCGGCCGGTCAGCACTACGGCGTGCACCCGCTCTACCGCTTTTTCGGGCGCCAGCAGGACGCCCTCACGGGTGCCGGGGCTGGGACCCAGAAAACTGGCAGAGGCCACCGCGCCCTGCGGCGGGCAGAGAATCACCGTGCAGCCGGTGCGGCCCACCGGGTCGGTCCAGTGGCCCACCTGAAAACTGGGCAGCGCGGTCAGGGTGGTGTTGGCCCCGGAGGTCATCTCGGCAGTCTAGAGAAAACGCCTAGGGCGTCTTGAGGGCGTACCCGATGCCGCGCACCGTGCGAATCAGGCCGTAGCCGTCGAGGTCGCGCAGTTTGGAACGCATGTTGGCCATGTGAACGTCTACCACGTTGGAATTGCTGGGCAGGTCGCCGCTCCAGACCTCGCGCTCAATCTCGGCGCGGGAATAAACTCGGCCCGGCTGACGCGCCAGGAAAGTGAGCAGGTCGAACTCGCGGGGCGAGAGCCGCACCTCGTGGCCCTTGAAATAACACAGCCGCTTCTGGGGATGGATTTCCATATCGCCCACTCGGATCACGTCACCGTGTTGCTGATGGCGCAGCTGCACCTTGACCCGCGCCACCAGTTCCTCAGGGTAAAAGGGCTTGGTCAGGTAGTCGTCGGCACCGGCTTCCAGCAAGGCCACCTTGCGGTCCAGCGCGTCCATGGCGGTCAGGATAATGATGGGCATTGAGCTGTTCTTGCGCAGGCGGCGGGTCACCTCGGCACCGTCCAGATCGGGCAGACCCAGGTCCAGAATCACCAGATCGGGGTGCTCCTCGCGGGCCAGCGTCAGCCCACTGATGCCATCGGCCGCCGTCAGGGCCTCGAAACCGGCCTGCTCCAGTTCATACTGCACCACCCGGCTGATGTCGGGATTGTCCTCAATCACCAAAATGCACTGCTCCATGCCTACTCTCCCTCCGCGCTCCTACGGCCCTGCCGGCTGCCGGCCAGCGTCCGGACAGCCCGGGGACCGGCGTCACTCATGAAAATGTGAAATAAGTCTAACGAGGTCGGAACAAGAGTAACCACGCTCAGTTTTAAAGTCTCTTTATGCTGCTGCACGGTGCCCGGCGCCAGTGGCCGCCGGCTGCGTGAGCTCTCCCGGAAGCGCCGCACTCTAGACTGCCCGCATGACCGATTTCTTCGCAGATTCCGCGGCAGACGGCAGCACCGCAGTGCTCAACGGCGCCGAGCTCTATTTTGCCCAGCAGCCGGGCAACCCTGAGCGGCCCCCGGTGGTGTTCCTGCACGGCGGACCCGGCTACAACAGCTTTTCCTTTCAGGAGATTTTCGGTGAGCGGCTTGAGCAGCTGGACTGGCCGGCCATTTACCTGGACCAGCGCGGCTGTGGCCGCAGCGCCCCGCTGGAAGACACCGAACAGGGTGACCAGCTGGACCTCGATACCCTGGTCGAGGACCTTGAAGCCCTGCGCCAGCATCTGGAACTGGAGCAGATCATTCCGCTGGGCCACGGCTTTGGCGCCCTGATTGCCCTGGAATACGCCCGGCGCTACCCGCAGCACACGGCGCGGGTGGTGACGGTCAATCCCTGGGTACACTTTCCGCAGCTGGCCCTGACCCTGCTGGCCGAAGCCAGCGCCCTGAAAGATCAGCCGCTGAACGACCCGGCCGAAGAAATCCGCGCCCAGACTCCGGAGGACGAATACCCGGCGGTAGGCGGGGCGCGGGTACAGGCGGCTTTTGACCTGCTGAACGCCCGCGACCTGCTGAACGCCCTGCAGTTCCCCGACCCACAGGCCCGGATGCGGCTGGAGTTCGTGGACGCCGAGGGCCAGCTGACCGGCCGCGCCGAAGTGGGCGAGGCACTGGTGTATCAGGGCCTGTGGGAATTCGAGTACCCGCCCTTCTTGCAGGACATCACCCGGCCCATCTTTGTGATTGCCGGGGTACATGACCGCAGCTCATACCCTGAGCAGACCGACTGGCTGCAGGACCTCGGGGACGCCGACCTGACGGTGCTGGACAGCGGCCACTACCCCTGGCTGGATGATGAGGACGCTTTTGCTGAAGCGTTGCAGGAAGCGCTGACCCGCTGAGACCCTGAGCTATGCTGCCAGACATGAGCGACAAGCGCGACCCGGCCCAGCCCCCGACCGAACAGGGCGGCCTGCCCAACGAGTACGCTCCCCGGACCGGCACGCCGGTGGAGCAGGGCCGGCCCGAAGAAGGCCTGGACAACGGCAGCCTGCTGATCAGCGGCGTGAACACCGGCCCGCGCCGCGAGGAACGCGACAGCCGCTCTCCTACCGAGGAGCGCGCATACCTGAGCATCCGCACCGAAGAGCACGAGCCGGAGCTGAGTACCGAAGCCGACCCTGCAGCGCTGATTGACCGCGGCGACTGAACCTAGACCCAGACCCGCCAGAACACAGACCGGCGACGGCTCTCTGAAAGCCGCGCCGGTCTGCTTTTTGCTGTTCTCTGGTTTGTTGATCTCTGTTGAGCTGACTCCAGGCCTCAGCTCAGGAACTCGGTCAGCAGGTTGCTGACACGCACCGCTTCATCGCGCAGCACCCAGTGGGTGGCCTGCGGGAAACGCACCACCCGCAGGTCCGGCACCCAGGGTTCCAGACCCTCGGTCAGCTCGGGGACCAGAGCGGTGTCCTGCATACCCCACATCAGCAGCGTGGGCGCCTGCACCTGGGTGCCCCTGACATTGCCAAAGCGGATCAGCGCGCGGTAGTAGTTGATCATGGATGTGGCGGCGCCGGGCAGCGCCCAGGCCGCCTGATAACCGGCCAGGTCCGCCGGGCTGAAGCTGCCGGGCCGCGCACCTTCCAGAGCCTTACGGCCCAGCGAAGGCAGCACTTTTTCCGGCAGCCAGGGCAGCTGGAAAAAGCCCACGTACCAAGAGCGCTTCTTCTGCTTGAGGCCATGCAGCTCGCGGCGGGCGGCGGCCGGGTGCGGCGAGTTGAGAATCACCAGGCGGTCCACCACCTCGGGGTTGCGGATCGCCACGGCCCAGGCGACGATGCCGCCCCAGTCGTGCCCCACCACATGGGCGCGGTCATGGCCCAGCGAGTGAATCAGCGCCACCACATCATCAATCAGGTGATCGATCTGGTAGGCTTCCACCCCGGCCGGCTTGTCGCTAAGCTGATAGCCACGCATGTCGGGGGCCACCACCCGGAAGCCGGCGCGGGCCAGCGGGCCAATCTGATGTTTCCAGGCGCGGCTGTCCTCGGGAAAACCGTGCAGCAGTACCGTCAGCGGGCCATCTTCGGGACCGGCTTCCAGGCAGTGCAGCCGGACTCCGTTGGCGGTCCGCAGGCGTTCAGTCCAGGGCGGGGTTTGGCTGGTCATGCGGACATTCTGCACCCCGGGGCCGCCGGTAACAGCAACCTGCGACCCGCCCGCCCGCCGCGTTACAATGGGCCCCGCGTCCCACGGCCGCGCGCAGCTGTGCCGGGTTATGCAGCGCAGCTGTATCAGGCCCCAGGCCAGGCTGGGCAAAAAGCACACGGGGCCACGCGCGCGGCCGCCTTCACCTCAAGGAGCAAACTGAACAATGGCTGGTCACAACAAATGGTCTCAGATCAAGCGGAAAAAAGGCGCCAACGACAAGAAGCGCAGCGCCATCATCTCCAAGCACCTGCGTGCCATTACGGCGGCGGTGCGCTCGGGCGGCAGTGAAGATCCCAGCGGCAACCTGGCCCTGAAAAACGCTATTGCGGCGGCCAAGGCCGACACCGTGCCGGTGGACAACATCAACGGCGCCATCAAGCGCGCGGCCGGCAGCGCCGACTCGGCGCAGGACTTCAAGGAAGTGACCTACGAGGGCTACGGCCCCGGCGGCACCGCCATCTATATCGAAGCCCTGACCGACAACGTGAACCGCACGGTGGCCGACGTGCGCGCCGTGTTCAACAAGCGCGGCGGGTCGCTGGGCAACTCCGGCAGCGTGGCCTGGCAGTTCGAGAAAAAAGGTGTGATCGTGCTGCCTGACGCCTCGGAAGCCGCGCAGGAAGCCGCCATTGAACACGGCGCTGAGGACCTGCAGGTCTCTGACGACGGCCTGGAAATCACCACCGACCCCACCGAGCTGTATGCGGTGCAAGACGGCCTGGCCTCGGCGGGCTTCAGCACCGAGAACGCCTCGCTGAGCCGCATTCCCAGCAACACGGTGGCGGTCAGCAGCGAAGACGCCGCCAAGCTGCTGCGGATCGTGGACGCCCTGGAAGAGCTGGACGACGTACAGAACGTCTTTACCAACGCCGAGTGGCCCGACGACTTCGACCTGGAGTGATGGCTGGCATGTGGGGCTCAGGCAGAGGCCGGCGGCTACGGAAGCTGGGCACCCATGCCTGACCTCTCGCTGCTGCCCGGCGTCCCACTGACCCAGTTGCAGTCGGGGCTACGTATCTTCGACCTGCTGGGCACCCTGGCTTTTGCGATGTCGGGGGCGCTGCTGGCCGTGCGCAAGCGTTTCGATATTTTTGGGGTGCTGGTGCTGGGCGCGGTGACGGCGGTGGGCGGGGGCGCGGTGCGCGACACCCTGACCGGACAGACTCCGCCGCTTTTCCTACGCGATGAGCTGTATGCCTGGCTCTCGCTGGGCGGCGGCCTGCTGGCCTTCGCCTTCGGGGAGCGGCTGGCCCGCTTCGAGCGCACCATTCAGATTTTCGACTCGATCGGGCTGGCGGTGTTCGCCTCGTCCGGGGCGCTGGGTGCACTGGCGCTGGGCCTGGGGCCGCTGGGCGTGACCTTTGCGGGCATGCTGAGCGGGGTGGGCGGCGGCATCATCCGCGACCTGATCGCCAACGAGGTGCCGGAAGTGATGTACCGCCGTGACCAGCTGTATGCCACGGCGGCGGCGCTGGGCGCGGCGGCCGTGTACCTGACCGTGCCGCTGCTGGGTATGGTGGGTGCACAGCTGGCCGGCATCGCCACCGTGCTGCTGCTGCGAATCGTGTCGCGCCGGGGCTGGGTGCAGCTGCCGGTGCGCCGCCTGCCGGGCGAGTAAGCCGGGGGGAAGGGCGGCACCCCGTATGCTGGAAGGTGATGACGCCCGAACGTTACGCCAAGATCCTGCGTGTCCTGCGCCTGCGCCAGCCCACCCTCAGCGTGCTGATGGACGAGGTCAACAAGCCTCATAACCTCAGCGCCATCCTGCGCACCTGTGACGCGGTGGGGGCCATGACCGCCCACGCCGTGCCGCCCAAGAGCCTGAGCCTGGGGTCCTTTCGCTCGCGGATGTTTGAAGCCAGTTCCGGCAGCGCCCACAAGTGGGTGACTGTGCAGCAGCACGCCTCGGCGCTGGACGCCATCCGCGAGCTGCAGGGCCAGGGGGTGCAGGTGCTGGCCACCCACCTCTCGCAGCGCTCGGTGGACTACCGCGAGCCCGACTACACCCGCCCCACCTGCGTGCTGCTGGGGGCCGAGAAATTTGGCGTGAGCGACGCCGCTGCCGAGGCCGCCGACGCCAACATCGTGATTCCGATGATGGGAATGGTGCAGAGCCTCAACGTCTCGGTGGCCGCCGCCACCATCCTATTTGAGGCGCAGCGGCAGCGGCTGGAAGCCGGCATGTATGCCCAGCCACAGCTGAGCGAAGAGGACTTACGCCGGACCGCCTTTCAGTGGGCTTACCCGGACCTGGCCGAAACCTACGACGAACAGGGCCGCGCCTACCCCGAACTGGACGACCAGGGGCAGATGCTGGGGGCGAGCTAACCGCCGCCGCTCTCTGCTCCGGCATCACAAAAAACCACGGGGCAAACCCGTGGTCTTTTCCTTTGCGGCTGTGCCGGTGCTCAGGCCGGCAGGCGCAGCTCAGGCGCCGTATTTTTCCAGCTTCAGCGCGTTGGCCATCAGGAGTGGCATCAGTGCGGTGCCGTGGCGCAGGCCCAGGCTGCCCTTGGCGGCTTCCTTTTCGGTAAAGCGCAGGGCATCGTCGTTGCGGCCGTGCGAGCCGTGAATCAGCACAGGCACCGGGTGCCAGGAGTGGCTCTTGAGCTTGCTGGGGGTAGAGTGATCGCCCACCACGGCCAGCACGTCGGGATTCAGGGCCAGGATTTCAGGCAGGATGGAATCAAACAGCTCGATCTTCTTCACCTTAGCGTCAAAGTTGCCGTCCTCGCCGGTCGAGTCGGTCTTCTTGACGTGGAAGAAGAAAAAGTCGTAGTTGTCCCACTCGCGCTTGAGGGCTTCCAGCTTGCCTTCGGGGGCGTCTTCCACGCTTTCCACGTCCAGCACGTTCATGCCCACCAGGCTGGCCAGGCCCTTGTACATCGGGTAGGCGGCGATGCAGGCGGCAGTCAGCTTGTAGACGTCATTGAACTGCGGGAAGTGGGGCACGTCGCTGTAGCCGCGGAACAGCACACCGTTCACCTGTGGTTCGCCCTGCAGCGCAGCCTCGGCACGCTCCACAAACTGGTTGACCAGGTTAGCGGTCTTCTGGCTGGCTTCATCGTCGGCCTGGGCGATGCGGGGAGCCACGCCGGTCACCTGCGGGTCCACGTCGCTGATATTGGCGCCCAACGGCTCGGTGCCGGCACGGAACACCACCACGAAGCGGTGCTCGGATTCGGTGTAGATCTCCACCGGGGTGGCGTCGATCTCGGTGATGGCCGCCCGCAGCTTCGCCACGATTTCCTCGTTCTTCTCGGTCGAAGGCCGCCCGGCGCGGCGGTCCAGAATGATGCGGTCCGGGGCCAGGGTGGCGAAGTTGCCGCGCACGGCCACGTCGCCGGCATTCAGCTTCACGCCGATGCCCACCGCGCTCAGGGCGCCGCGCCCCACAGTGTACTGCAGCGGTTCATACCCGAACAGGCTGAGGTGCCCGGGGCCGCTGCCGGGGGTGATCCCGGGGCCCACCAGCTCCAGCTGACCCAGCTGGCTCTGCGCCGCCAGCGCGTCCAGGAAAGGGGTCTTGGCCGCTTCCAGTTCGGTGGGGCCACCGGGCGTCATGGGCAGGCCGCCCACGCCGTCCAGCACGACCAGCACGATCTTGGTATCGGTCTTTTTCGAGAGGTCACTGATGACTGGAATCAGGTCTGTCATGCGCTCACTGTAGCGCCGGACGCCAGCGGTGTGGCGGGCCGCCAGCCAGCAGCGGCGGTGCCCTCCTGCAAGAATTCTGCTCATGCGGCCTCTGTATAGTGGGCAGCAGAACTTCCCGCTCGTCCCTGGCCCGCTGCTCAGACCTGCTTTTACCCAAACGCCGCCCGCAGCCGGCCCTCAGACCGCCCAGAAAGGACCCCGCGCCACTCCCTTGAACTTCCTGCAAGAATTTCTGCCCTCGGTCGGCCTGCTGGATCTGGTCGACATCGCTCTGGTCACTTTCGTGCTGTATCAGGGGTACCGGCTGGTGGCCGGCACCCGCGCGGTGAACCTGGTGCGGGGCATTGCTGTGTTCCTGGTGGTGTGGTTCGTGGCGCAGCTGCTGGGGCTGGTGGCGCTCAGCAGCCTGCTGGGGCAAGTGGGGACCATCGGGATTTTCGCGCTGGTGGTGCTGTTTCAGCCGGAGCTGCGGGCCGCGCTGGAGCGCATCGGCCGCCCACGGGTGCGCGAGGACGACGGCAGCGGCGCAGTGCTGCAGGACATTTCGCGGGCCATGGAACGCCTGGCCGAGCGCAAAATCGGCGCCCTGATCGCCATTGAGCGCAGCACGCCGCTGGGCGAGACGGCCGCCAGCGGCGTGGAGCTGGACGCCCGGGTCAGCGTGCCGTTTCTGGAAGCCCTTTTTGCCCGCAACGCCCCGCTGCACGACGGCGGCGTGATTATTCGCGGCAGCCGGGTGGTGGCCGCCGGCTGCCTCTTTCCGCTGCAGGCCAGCGACGGCACCTACCGCCGCTACGGCACCCGGCACCGCGCCGCCATCGGCCTCTCGGAAGTCTCCGATGCCGTGGTGCTGGTGGTCAGTGAGGAACGCGGCTCTATGCGTATCGCGCTGTCGGGCCGGCTGGGCCCCGACCTGAACACCACCGAACTGCGCGAGCAACTACGGGTGCTGGTCTATGACCGCGAAGTGCAGTCGCTGAGCCACTTTGGCACCCCGCCTGAGGCGAGCACCGAGGCGGCCGGCAGCGAGCCTGCAGACGGCAACACAGCCACCATGCCCAGCACCGAGTCAGAAGTGGCGCCGGTTTCAGCCGCGCCGGAAAGTGCCGTGCCGGCAGTGCAGCCGGCCCCCCCTATCAACCGCCCCCCGACCCCAGCGGCCTCTGGCTCAGGTACAACGCCGCAGGCTGCTGACCCCGCGCCCACCTCCACACCCGCCAAGGAGCAGCCATGACCGCGCCCGGATCCGTGCCGCCGCCTGCGCCCGGCAGCCCACCAAACCGGCAGCAGGCCCGCGAGTCGCTGCGCCGCAGCCTGACCCGTGACTGGGGCGCCAAGCTGTTGGCCTTCGTGGCCGCCTGTGTGCTGTGGTACGCCGCTTCGGAGGACCGCCGCGCCATCATTGAGCAGACCTACGACGTGCCGGTCAACGTGCGCGACAATACGGGTGAGGGCGCCGGCGAGAAGCGGGCAGTCAGTGGCCTGTCGCCGAGCACCATCAAGGTGACCCTGAGCGGCCGCCCCGAACGGTTGCGGGAACTGCGCGGCGACCGGATCGAGGCGGTGACCGATGTGACCGGCCTGCCCGAAGGCACCTTCAACACCGCCGTGACGGTGGCCGCACCCGACAACACCACGGTGGTGCGCACCACGCCCGACCGGGTACAGGGCCTGGTGGACACCGTGCAGACCCGCACTCTGCCGGTCACGGTGACGGTATATGCGCCGGGCAGCACCCTGATGCCCAGCTATCAGGTGCAGCCGGCCGAGGTCACGGTCAGTGGCCCCAGCCGCACCGTAAACGAGATCGAACAGCTGAGTTACGCGCCGGTGAACCTGGAACCGGGCCAGAGCCGTACGGTCAATCTGCTGGCCCTCAACAGCGCTGGCCAACCGGTGCAGGACGTGACCCTCTCCCCGGCCACTGCCGAGCTGACCCGCCTGGACGCCGGGCAGCCACCGGCCCGCACCCTGCCGGTGCGGCTGACTGCGCCGCCCGCCGGGCTGCAGCTGGTATCGTCTGCCCTCAGCCCTGCGCAGGTGCGGGTGATCGGGCCGGGCAAGACGCTGGACACCCTGACCGAAATCTCCGGCACCCCTGACTATCACGCCGGCACCTACCAGACCGAGGTGCGGCTGCTGCCACCCGAAGGCGTCCAGGTGCTGGACCGGGTGACGGTCAAGCTGCAGGTGCGTGCCGCTGAAGCAGCTGAAGCAGCTTCACAGACGGCCACCTCCGGGACCAGCACGGCACCGGGAGGCACAGCCACCAGTGGGCCCTGAGTCGCCGAGTGGCAATCCTGCTGCCCGCCTTTGTGGGGTGCAGAAATCTTCGGAGCAGGCGGCGGCGTTATAGTGGCTGCCATGTTGCGGTTAGCGCCTCCCCCCCGCCCCTGCTCCACCGTGCCGACCTCTGCCCCGCGCCCTGATGGCTCCGCCCCCCACGCCGGATGATGCCTTTTTCCCTGCTGATCACGCAGCCTCAGGCACCTGAAGCAAGTCAGAGCGGAGAACTCCCGCTGTGCAGCGACCTGGGCGAACTGCCTCTACCGGATAACCTCGCCGGGCAGGTCACCACTCAGGGCGAAGCTCTTCCCGACTGGATGAGGGCCGACTGGCCCCGCTGGGCCCAGGAAGTGCAGTCGCGCGTTACCCCGGCCCGCTGGGCGCACGTCAAGCGGGTGGCGCTGCTTTCGGCGCAGATCGCTTACGCGGCGGGGCTGGACACCCGCCGGGCCTACGCCGCCGGCATCCTGCACGACCTGGCCCGTGACCTCAGCAACGACGACTTGCTGCGGCTGGCCCCGCCTGAGTGCGACCTGGACCGCCGCTGGCCGCTGGCCCTGCACGGCCGCGCCGCCCGCAACGTCCTCGAAGCGCTGAATTTCCCCGACCAGACAGTGCTGGAAGCTGTGGAAGACCACGTGACCGGCCCCCGCCCGGGCCATGCCATCGCCGCCTGCGTTTATATAGCCGATGTCTCTGAGCCCGGCCGGGGCGTCAACGGCGATATCCGCGAGCTGGCTTTCCGGGACCTGCCGGCAGCCCTGGCGCTGGCCATCAGTTCCAAGGTGCACTACCTACAGGGCAAGGGCACCGAGGTTCACCCCCGCACCCTGAAGCTGTACGACTGGCTGGAACACGAGGGCAGCGCCGCCTGGGCCAGGACAACCGCTCCGTGAAGCGGCCGCAGCGCCGCCCCCCTGTCCCGCCGGGCAGCGGCCGTACTCCCGCTGAGCGGCGCCGGTCATGGCTACGTGGCCTGCAAATCGGTGGGCTGGTGCTGGGCGCGCTGTCGTGGGGCGGGGCGGCCTGGCTGACTTTTGGCAGTAGCAGCGCGGTCAGCTATGAAACCGCCAAGCGCCCCGAATTTACTTTTCTGCTGGCCGGACGCGACGTGGCCTACTGCGGCTACTATCAGCGCTGCGAGGACCAGACCCAGCGCGAGAACCTGTTTCAGGAGATCAACACCGACACCATCATGTTGATCAAGGTCTCGGGTCCCCGGGTGGAAGTGCTGAACATCCCCCGCGACACCAACGTGGGCGACTATGACCCTGACCGCTCCGCCACCGACCAGAAAATCAACCACCAGTACTGGGCCGGCGGCCCGTACGCCCTGACCCGCGGGGTAGAGCGAATCACCGGCAGCCCGGTGGACGCTTATGTGATCGTGAACGAGGATTACGTGGCCGAGCTGATTGGGGCGCTGGGCGGCCTGGACGTAACGGTGCCGCCCGGCGGGATTCAGTGGGAAGACAAGGCCGCCGGCATTCACCTGGACCTGCCGCCCGGCGAGCAGCATTTGGACGGCCGCACCGCCGCGCTGTACCTGCGGGTCCGCAAGGGCGTGGGAGACGACTGGGGCCGCATTGACCACCAGAAGCAAGCACTCACCCAGCTGATCAATAAGCTGCGCTCACCGCAGGGACTGCGGCTGATTCCCACCCTGATTGCCGGGTTCGGCAAGAACATCGAGACCGACCTGAACCCCGACCGGCTGACCGGTCTGTTGCCGTACCTGTCGCAGCTGAACCTGACCTTTGCCACCCTGCCCACAGCGGCCATTCCCGGCAGCTACAACCTGGCGGTGGACCGCGCCGCGCTGAGCCGGGTCTGGGACAACCCCTCGCTGCAGGCCGAGCGCCAGGCCGCGCAGCAAGCAGAAGCCGCCTCCGGAACGACCGCGGCCGCCGAGGGGAATGAAACGTCCACAGAAACAGGAGAGGAGAACGCTGGCGCTGACCCGGACGGCGCCGCACTGGCCGAGGTGCCGGTGACCATCCACGACGGGTCCGGGGCCCTGATGGGCCCGGCGCTGGCCCGCAGCCTGTGGCAGGTGGGCTACAGCAACATTCAGTTGGTACTGGAACCGTCCGACCCCATGAGCAGCCAGGTGCTGACCCTTGACGCACCAGAAGAAGCCAGCGCCCTGGCCCAGCAGCTGGGGCTGCCCCGGTTACAGGGCGAGCGCTTCGAGCTGCGCAGCGGCGAGGTCGCCGTGTGGCTGGGCAACGACGCCCGCAGCCAGCTGGCCGCCCTGCTGCCCCTGCGCCGCCCCGGCGACGGCCGCCAGCTGGGCCTGAGCGACCACGACACCGCCGCGCTGCTGCAGGACAGCCCAGCGCCCTGAACCTCTGCCACCGCTAGGCCAGCTTTAAGCGAACGCTCAACCGTGCCGCAAAGCAGCCACGCCGGGCCTCTGCTATGGTCAGGACACTCCCTGGCCGCGCCGGCGCCCCAGTTTCTTAAGCCCCCGGCGCCGCCCCGCTTTACCCTGACCTCTTTGACCCTCTTTGTTTTCTTCTCCCCTAAGGAGTCACCATGACCAGACAAAAAACCCAGGACCGCCGCCAGCTGCAAGCGCTGGTCGAAGCCGCCCGTGAACGCCGCGCCGAAGACGTGCGCGTACTGGACCTGACCGACGTCAGCTCCTCGCTGGATTACTTCATCATCTGCACTGCCACGGCCGGGTTGCAGCTGAACGCCGTGCAGCAGAGCATCCGTGACCGCGCCGAGGAAGTGGGGCTGCCTGCGCCCAGCGTGGAAGGCCCCAGCGAACGCTGGCTGCTGCTGTCGTTCGGTGCGATCACCGTGCACATCATGACCAAAGAAGCCCGCGAATATTACGACCTTGAAGGGCTGTGGAGTGACGCCCAGGACATCGATTTCCCCGAGAAAGTGCCGGAACATCTGAGCTGATCCCGGCTCTGTTCTGCTCCAGCGGGCCCGTCTGCGTAGTGCAGTGGGCCCGCTTTCTCTGGACATACGGAGGCCGGACAGGCGCACCCGGCAGAGCTGACAAGACGCTGACGAAAAGAGCCGGCGGCTGGGGCACAATGACAGAAATGAATCATGTCGTCGTGATCGAAGACGAGGCCACCGTCCGGGAGGTGCTGCGTTTTCACCTGGAACGGGCTGGGCTGGCCGTGGACGCCTACCCCGCCGTCGCTGAAGCCGAAGAAGCGCTGAGCAGTGCCGACGCGCTGGTGCTCGACTGGATGCTGCCCGGCGAAAGCGGGCTGGGACTGCTGCTGCGGCTGCGCTCGGACCCGGAGCTGCGCCGGCTGCCGGTGCTGATGCTCACCGCCCGCGCCGCTGAGGCCGAGCGGGTCGAGGGCCTGGAAACCGGCGCCGACGACTACCTGACCAAACCGTTCGGGGCGGCGGAACTGGTGGCGCGAGTGCGGGCCCTGCTGCGCCGCACCCAGCCGGAGCAACCCCAGCACCTCAGCAACGGGCCGCTGCAGATTGACCTGGCGGCGGCCGACACCCGGCTCGCGGGCAAGCGGCTGAACCTGACCCGCCGCGAGTTCGACCTGCTCACCTTTCTGACCCAGAATGCCGGCTGGGTGTACTCGCGCACCGAGCTGCTGGACCGGGTCTGGGGCGCCGATTTTCTGGGCGGCGAACGCACGGTAGACCAGCACGTGACCCAGCTGCGGGCCCATCTGGGAGATGCCCCCGGCACCCCGGCTTTTCTGGAAACGGTGCGCGGCAAGGGCTACCGGATGCGCGCCTGGGAAGGCGAGGACTAAGCCATGACAGGAAATTACGAATATGATCCCGACTTCAGCGCCGCCGCGCCAGGCCCGGAGGCCGCTGTGAAGGGCGCGGCAGACGGGAACGCCCCAGCCTGGATCAACGCCCTGCCAGAAGCGGTGTTGCTGTACCGCCGCGAGCCGACTGAACTGGGCGAGATGCTGGTGGTCAGCGGGCTGAACCACGCCGCCAGCGAGCTGTGGGGAGTACCCGAGTGCCGCGCCCTGGGCCGGCCCCTGCTGGAAGTGGTGCGGCGGCACACCCTGGAAGCCCTGGCCGAACGCGGCGGCGAGCTGGAACTGGAAGTCAGCGGCCGGACACTGCGCTGTCAGGCGCGGCTGGAAGGCGAAGGCGGCGCCCTGATTCTGGAAGACCTCAGCGAGCACCGCCGCCGTGAGGCAGAACTGCGCGAGGCGACCGCCGTGCTCTCGCACGAGTTCCGCACGCCGGTCACGGCCATCCGCGGGGTGCTGGAAGCCCTGGAATACGACATGCCGCCCGAAATGCAGCAGAACTTTGTGGCCCAGGGCCTGCAGGAAACCGAGCGGCTGGCCCGGCTGGTGGAAGACCTGGCGGTGGGCTTCCGCCCCACCCGCGCCCGCACCCTGGCGCTCTCGGAAGCGTTTGGCCGGGCCGAGCGCCTGCTGGCCGCCGAATACGACCTGGGCACCACCAAGCTGGGCAGGGCTAAGCTGGGCAGCGCCAAGCCGCGCCGCAAGGCGGAAAGCCGCCGCCCGGCCGCCACGCCGCCGACTGCCCCACGCCGCGCCGCGCGGGTCGTTTTCGGGGAAGATCATCTGGTGCGCGCTGACCCCGACAAGCTGCTTCAGGTACTGCTCAACCTGATCGAAAATGCTCTGAAATACGGCCCTGAAGGCGAGCAAGTGGACGTACAGACCCGTCTAGGCAGTTCCGCCTGGGTCGAGGTGGCGGTGCTGGACCGGGGCACCCCCATCGCCGACACCGAAGGGCTGTTCCGGGCACATACCCGTGGCCGGCACGCCACCGGCCAGGGCAGTGGCATGGGCCTCTATATCGTGCGCAGCATCGTGCAGGGCTGGGGCGGGCAGGCCTGGGCCGAGCGCCACGGTGACCAGAACGCTTTTTGCTTCACGGTGCCCGGCATGGGCTGAGCGGGCAGCCCCAGGCCGGGGCTGCCCACCAGCTCAGAAGGTCTTGGGGACCAGCCGCAGCACCTGGATTTCCTTGGTGACCCCCAGGTTTTTCAGGCGGTCAGCGTCCAGGTCGCCGGCGCGGGCCAGCGCTTCGGCACGCCGCCGGTCAATGGTGGCGGCTTCCAGCGCGGCCGCGTCCCCGAACACCTCGCGGAAACGGTCCAGCGGATACTCCACCCGGCGCGAGACTTTCAGTTCGGCGCGGTAGAGGTCAGTTTCGGCCTGTTCACCGTTCGCCAGTGCCTGCTTGATCAGGGCGCCCAGTTCTTCTTTCTCGGCTTCCAGACCCTGTACCGTGTCGCGCAGCGTGGCGTAGCGCTCCAGCAACTGCGGCAGCGTCATCTGGTCGGGGGTCAGGTCCTGCGGCTCCTCTGCAAGGCTGAATTCGCTGCTGGGCAGCATGTCCGGCGTCGGGTCTTGGGTCATGCCCTAGCTTAGCGGGGCCAGGGTCCCTGCGGCGAAGCCGGGAAGCCGAATGTTGGATACTGATTCCCATGGCACAAGAACTGGAAGGCCCCTCCTCCGCTGCCCTCTCTGCCGAGGCCCTGGCCACGGAAGCACTGGCCGTAGACGCGCTGACCACTGAAGCAGTGGGCGAACCGCTCTCCGAGCAGCTTCTCAGCGCTGCGCTGGAGCGGCGACTGCTCAAGGCCATCCGGCGCGGCGCTTCGATGGAAGACATCGCCGGGCTGCGGCCCAACCGGGTGTCCACCCCCGAAGAAGCGATTCAGGCCCTGGAAGACGGCAACACCCGCTTTTTCTCGGGTCAGGCACGCCGCCCGGAAGTCAGCGCCAACGAGCGCCGCGCCCAGATTATCGGCCAGACGCCTTTTGCCGCCGTGCTGGCCTGCAGCGACAGCCGGGTGCCAGTCGAGCTGGTGTTCGATCAGGGCTTAGGTGACCTCTTCGTGGTGCGGGTGGCCGGCAACGTGGTCGGCGAGGCCGGGCTGGGCACGCTGGAATACGCCATCGCTCACTTGAAAGTGCAGCTGATTCTGGTGCTGGGCCATGAGGGATGCGGGGCCGTTACGGCGGCGATGCTGCCCCAGCAGGACATCGATCAGGAACCCGAGCACCTGCGGCGGCTGATCAGTCAAATTCAGCCCAGCGTGCGGGACCTGCCCCCCATCCGCGACCAGAAGGCCCGGATGCGCGAAGCGGTGATCAGCAACGTGCGCTCTCAGGTGCAGCAGCTGCGCCAGAACCCTCTGGTCAGCGAGGCCGAAGCCAGCGGGCGTATCCGGGTCATCGGCGGTTACTACGAGATCGGCTCGGGCGCCGTGGACCTGCTGACCGAGCCGGACGAACTGCGAGTCTAAAACGCCAGCTGCCGATTTCTAAAAAAAGCGGGGCTAGGCAGCCGGCACGGCGTCCCTGTAAGCTGGACAGGTGCATTCCCTTCAAAAAGCGGCCCGCGTCCTGAACGCTTTCGGCGCCGATCAGCCCGAGTGGGGTGTGCGGGCGCTGGCGGCCGAGCTGGAGATGCCGCGGGCTACCGTCCACGCTTATCTGGCCGGCCTGACCGAGGCTGGAATGCTGCGGCGCACGCCGGCCGGCCGCTACCGGCTGTCGTGGCGCCTGGCCGAGATGGGCGCGCAGCTGAACAGCGCGCTGCCCTGGTTCCTGGAAGCCCGGCAGCTAATCACCCACCTGGCGATGGACACCAAATCGGTGGCGTTCCTGTGCCTGCTGGAAGACACCGAGGTGGTCTGCGCCATCCGCGAGCGACACCCGGAAGCCGACATCGACATGCCGCTGGACATCTACCTGCCCAGCACCGCGACGGCCAGCGGCAAGGTGCTGTACGCCTACCTGGAGATTCAGCCCACCGAGTTCGCCATCTGCACGTCATCGTCCATTTCCACCGCCGACGAGTGGGAAACCGAGGTGGCGCGGGTCCGGCGGCTGGGCTACGCCTATTCCATTGAGGAATGGATTCCGGGACAGTGCACCCTGGCCGTGCCGTACTGGTCGGACGGTCAGGTGGTGGGCGCCGTGGGCTTTCAGATGACCGCCGCCCGCTACCTGCGCGAGGAACAGGACCTGCGCGATCAGGCCCGGCGGGTGCTGGGCGAGCACTGGCTGCCCGCCGCGCCCTGAGCTGGAGCCTGCCGAGTTTTACGCACCACTCACGGGACCAGCGGGTGCAGACAAAGCGTCTGTCGCTGCACCCCCGGCCTCTTCCGCCGGTAGGGCAGCCACCTGCCCCCGCAGCTCCTGCAAGCGGCCCTGCAATTCCTGCAAAGACGTTTCGGCGGCACTGAGGCGTTCTTCCTCCTGGGCGGTAAAGCGGGTGTAGGGGCTGATGGCGTCACGCAGGCGGGTGTCGGCACGCTCCTGTTCGCGTTCGTACTCGCGGCGCACAATCCGCTCCAGGACCTCCCGCAACTCGTCGATGCGGGCCCGCAGCTGCCGGTGGGCCGACAGGCGCTTGTTGGGCAGCACGAACAGGCCCAGGCTGCCCAGGGTCAAGCCGGCCAGAATGCCGCCGGTAAAGTCCAGCGCCGAGGCGCCCACCAGCGCCCCAATCCCCACGCCCAGGCCCATGCCGCCGGCCAGCCCACCGATCATGCCTTTCATGGCGTCCTCGGCGTCGCGCGAGAGGTCGCGGGCCAGTTGCTGCTCGGTGGTGGTTTCCAGATGTTCGCGGGCGCTGCCGCCAATGCCTTCCAGCAGGGCGGTGCGGTCATAGGAAAAGCGGGTCTGGCCCACGTCCTGCGAGGGCTGGCGCCGGATCAGGAACGCCTGCACGTCCTCCCAGAAGTGCAGGTTGACCTCCACGAAGCGGTCAATCATCTGCGAGAACTGCCGGTCAATCGCCTCAGGCAGCTCGGCCACCGCCTCGGTGCGGAACTGTTCTTCCAGCTCGCGGCCGTTCAGCAGACCGCGCACATTGCTGAAGCGTAGTTTTTGGTCAATGAATTTGTCGGCCCGCATCTCGAACTCGCTCAGCAAGCGGGCGACCCGGTTCAGCTGCCCGTCCAGCTCGCCCTGCATGGTTTCGCCGTGGCGCACCCGCTGCTCTTCCAGGTCCTTCAGGATGTCCAGGTCGGCGCTCAGGGTCTCGCGGGCGGCCTGGGTGCGGCTGGCCTCGCCCTGCAGCAGTTCGGCGGCGGTGCCCAGCGGTCCTTGCAGCTTGAGGCGGGTGCGCTCGGTTTCCGAGAGGCGCCGAATCAGCGACTCACGCAACTCTGCAAAGCCGGCGTCGCCGCCGCGCTGCTCGCCCCGAGCGCTGACCAGAAAAATGGGCGGGTTCAGCCCCAGCACGCCCCGCGCACCTTTTTCCACGTGCTCGCGCACCTGCTCACGCTGCTCGGAAGTTTCCAGCAGGTCGGCCTTGTTCACCACCATGATGACCGCGCGCCCCCAGCGGGCCGCCAGCGACAGGAACTGCCGTTCCGACTCGGTAAAAGGCCGGTCGGCGCTGGTCAGAAACAGCACCAGATCGGCCCGCGGCAAAAAGCCCTCGGTTAGCACCTGATGCTGGCGGATGATGGCGTTGGTGCCGGGCGTGTCCACCAGCGCCACCCCTTCCAGACCCGGCAGTGGCCATTCCAGCCGGCTCACAAAGGGGTCCTTGGTGGGCTGCAGCTCGCCAGCCTTGGGACCGTTGACCAGCACATAGATGCGGTCGGTGGTGGGCGTCACTCCTTCAGGCAGCACGCTCTGACCCAGCAGGGCGTTCATGAAGCTGCTCTTGCCGGCATTGAACTCGCCCACCACCACCAGCAGGAACGTTTCATCCAGGGCGGACAGCGCCTGACGGGCATGGGCCTGCGCCTCCAGCGGCGCACCACTGCGTGTCAGCAGGGCCTGGACATCGGCAAGCAAGGTGCGCTCCTGGATCAGCAGGTGCTGCACCTGGTCAGAGACCAAAGTGGACATGGGCCACAGTGTAGCGCCAGCCTCCTGACAGAAGGCTGGCGCGCAGACTGGCTAGTCTCTTTCGCTTTAACGGCGTCCCAGATTACCTGGGAAAGCCCTCAATTCGTAGAACCTGTTTTTGCCAGGCAACTGCACCGAGCGGCCCCGCACCTGCTGTACCGCAGCAATCCGGATCACCACCGATTGCAGGTTAACAGCCGGATGCACGTTATTGGAGGCCGGTTCCTGAACAAAAGAGAACATCGGCTGACTTGCCGTCATAGGTAGCAGGTTATCAGCCAGCAGATTCACCTGTCCGGTTCCTGGCGGAACCAACGGGGGCAAGTTTATGGCTGGACTATAGGAGTAATTGGCAGCTCCTGGAACAGAGTTAAGGGTACCAGCTCCCAGCGGTCTTGGCGCTCCTGGTAACGGTTGCGGTGGCAAGATAGCCGGCGCCCCAGGCGGATAATTGACTCTCATCTCAGCCAGCACCCAGGTGTTGGCATCGTTGTTTTTGGGGCCAGGATTATTGGCAGCGTCAGCAGCTGTACCGGCCACCCAGACCGAACGCCGCACCGGATAATAGGCATAAAAGCGAAAGCACCCCGTACCCACCGAACCGGTGCAGTTCGCCCCCGCCTGTTCAGGGGGCAGCACCATAGCTAGAATGTGACCGCCAGGAACGCCGCCGGTTACTGTGGTCAGTGACCAAGTCCCGTTGTTAGAAAGCGGATTTTGCCTGAGCTGCCCGCTCCCCAGATTGAGCTGCCCACGGTCTGGCGTATAAATATACCAGGCCTCACGGATACGACCAGCCAGCAACTGTTCGACATTAAGAATATCCTGTTGTAGTTCTGCTTGGCTATTTACCTGTACAGCACCTTTAGACGTACTGGTAAAAAAGGAAATAACCGCAGTCATTAATATAGCCAGAATGCCCATAGCAACCAGCAGTTCTGCCAGAGTTAGCCCCTCAGATCGGTTCTTATTCATAAAGGCCTCAACAGATCCAGGGCAAGGTTAGTAGTCTGATTATTCTGTGTAGTTGTGACCGTAACCCGGCGCATAGGAGGAGCCGGAAGTGTGCTGGTGTCTGCACTTGAAGCAGTCAATGTGGGGCAACCACTAGTCACCTGCGTTTTGGCGCCGCCCAAGGTCACTGGTTGAGCCCGGCTATCTAGAGACTGAATCGCAATGCGGTAATTGCTGTTAGGCAATCCATCAACACAGGCCAGATCATAATAGGCCTGCTGGTTCCAAGAAGATTTGACAGCTTCGAGAATGCGTTGAGCATCGGTGGTAGTGCTCAGACGCTGCTGACTGTTGCCAGTTTTACCGAAGAGACCTACAATTGTGGAAGAAATTACGGCGGCCAGGACGGCAAAAAGGGCCATGGCGACCAGAAGTTCAACCAGAGTAAAACCACCTGCTTTTCTGTTCATCAGTTGCTTCCTCTGACCACACTGACCTTACCGGTCACCCCCACCACCCGGACTTCTATAGGGGTGATGCCGTTATAGGGGCTGTTCATCTGATATACCCGCCCCAGAGCCCCATTGAGCGTAGCAAAAGGAGCTTGGTACGTCAGGTTGCCTGTGCAATTCTTGATGCACTGCATAGTGACTCTATTTCCCAGCATTCGCTGAGTTCCCTGAGCGCCGGCTGGGCCCAACGTGTATCGATCGGCTGAAAACGTCAGAGTCATATCGCGACTCTCGCGCTGCGATACCGAGCGAGCAAAGTTCAGGTCGCGGGCCACCTGATTGGCCTGCTCAAGTAACTGATTGGCCCGAATAGCCCGCATATAACTGACCCAGCCAATACTCAAGAGCACGCTGATAATGCTGAGGACCAAGAGCAACTCAATGACAGTCAGGCCCTGCGTCCGCCGTATTGCCTGCCTCACTAGAAATCCCCCGCAGTTCCCTGCTGTACAGTGACATCTTCCAAACGTGCCCTCTCCCGGGCATCGGCGGAGGACCAAGAGGGTGAGACCGGCCAGTAAGGTGGTGCGTTACCTTCCCGGAAGCGCCGGTCATAAGTGAAATTACGGCCATAACCACTGATGTCCGTATTGTTATTGGGGTTAAAAGTACCAAAGGCCCCATACCAATTCTCAACCAGAGAACCACGTAAGTGGACTCGGCCACGCTGGGAAATAGCATCGTAGCCGTTGACATTCACTTCGCCCTTACTGCTCATCAGCGCAGCATGGATTTTGATGTCGGCTGGGCCATTCCCAGCAATACTGACATTGCCTTCCTGCGAAAAGATTCCTAGCATGTTGGCCGGGTAAGGATACTTTTTGCAGTCTGTATCTTCTTGACGGCAAGGAGCATCGGACATGGTCAGGTCGCTGCCGATGCCTACGGACTTTTGTGCAGCTATGGTTATTTTGGAAAAGGAAGCCAGTGCAGGAGGGGCGTTGTTCAGTACCTCTTGCCCTGTGGGATTAGAAATATTACTGAGCCGGGGTGGACCCATGACTGTAGAGATGGTGTCTCCGAAAATTACGCCGTTGAATTTTCGCCCAGTGGAAGACCATGAGGTGCCCGATTTCTTAAAAAGATTGCCTTGACTATCTACCCGGTATTCCACCACCGGGGTATCCCCTAGATTAGAGTCACATACCACAGGGCGACGGTAGTAATTATGATAATCTCTAGTTCTATAGGCAGACGGCGTCTTGTAATAAGTAGTATGGTCAGTCTTTTCCCACCCGACTGTCCCATAAATGCATTGTTCTTGCGTGGGGTAAAAACGGATATACTGATAAGTGTTTGAAGGCTCATTCCAGCGAGTTTTGCTGCTGTCATAGCTGGTTAAAGCATTTCCATTGGCATCACCAGCGAAAAGCTGTAACCCAGTAGCATTGGTAGGTACAGTAATACCGCCTTCTATTGCTTTAGCCTTTTGATCATTAGCGTTATCTGGCAATGCAATATAGTCCGCTGCAAAATTGACATTGTTTGGGGCATAGTCCGCTTCAGGAACCGGATCATCAATACTAGCAGTAGTATTACTTTTTAAATCAGCATTAAGAGCATTGTTAGCCTGCCGGTCAGACATACTGGCGGGGGCTGTTCTTATATTGCCTGCCAGGTAATATCCGCGCATCTGATTGCATGACCAGTTACTTGTGGAAGTTGAAGAGGTAGGAGCATCTGCCAAGTTAGTACAACCAGCACTACTCAGAGGACCATTAAAAGACGCAGTTGCATTGTTGGCAAACACAAATTTCTCATTAGTGTGCACAGGACCATTGAAGACCTGGCTAGTAAAATTGATATTTGGCGTGGCAGCGCCTTGTGAACGGTGAAAGTTAGTCTGCAAAACATTCTTTAGCAAGCTAGACAGTTTAATCTCAAAATACCAAGTCTGCCGGTCCGAAGTATTATTGGTGGACTTCAAAAAGCGGGCGGCATTTCCTTGAACACCCCGGGCACTTAGATTACGGGTGCGGATGACAAATCGGTAGGCAACTCCACCCGTCCGCGGAACATATTTGATGATCTGAACCAAGTCGAGCTGCAAACGGCTGCCGTTACGGGTAAATTTATTGTTGGTGCCTGTAAAGAGGCTTTGCCAGAAGGCGGTCCGTCCTGCCACAGTCATTAGATTGTCTGGACGTTCATTGGCAGGGAGGGCAACCGAATAAGCTTCTGGTAGAATATAAGTGCCCAGCAAAGCGAATTGATTAGTCTGCCCGTTGGGTTCGATCCGGCCGCTTGGTCCCTGACAAACCCGGGCATAGTTGTCAGTATAGACCTGCCCGTTAGTCATTTTTTCACCCGGTTTCGGCTGAAATCCTGGCAACGTGGACCAATTGTCAATAGGTGTATTAGTACCACACAATTGCTGAATCAAACTTTCAACGTCATTAACAGGCGTTCCCAACTTGATCTGGATAGACGGAATTTCACCATTAGGCGTTTTGAACTTAGGGGACAGCAACTGACTGAGACTCCTGAGCTGACTGCGGGCCACATTGAGGTTGCTTTCAGCCACATACTGAGCGCTCAAAGCTCCACGCTGATCTGTTGTTGTTCTGGCAGCCGAAAGAGAAAGCTGCGTAGAAGCGTACAGAATTGCCGCCAGCAGCAGCATGGTAAACAGGACGATGACAATCATCGCTGCTCCTGCCGAGGCCCGTGATCTCAACATGACCCTATTATTCCTGCGACTCTGTCACAGAACTACACCCTCCTGGGGGCACTAGAAGTAGCCCCGGGCGGCATTGTGACGCTTTCGTCACTTTCACTGCCTTAAAATTAGGTCATGTCCTGGACCTCTGACCTGCCCCATACCCTCAGTGACTGGATGGACGACGCTCCGGAGCACCTCGGCAGCTGGGCCGAGACGCAGGAGAGTGACCGCAGCTTTCCCTGGCTGCCTTTGCTGCTGGCCGGCGCGGCTGCGGCAGGGGCCATCTGGCTGGCCCGCAACCGCCGTGAGGAACTTACTGACCTGGCCGTGCGCCGCATGGTGGAGCAACCCGCCGAAGGCCAGAGCTTTCTGAGCCTGGAAGAGAGCCTGCAGAGCAGCGGCGAGCAGCTGGCGGCGCGGGCCGCCAAGGCCAGCGACACTGAGCGCAACCGTGAGCGGCTGCGGCATATTATCGGGATTGAGCGCTGGGGCCGGGCCCGCGTGCAAAGCGCTGTGCTGCACCGTCCCTGGGTGATGGATGAACACCACGACTATAAGCCGCCCAAGGAGATGTCCATGACCGAGCTGACTGAGATCTTTGCCGAACAGCGCCGCCGCACCGCCGCGCTGGCCCACAGCCTGCATGAGCAGCCCCCCCGTCTGAACGACAAGGTGATGCACAATGAATTCGGCCCCTTGAGTGTGCGTGGCTGGCTACGCTACCTGCAGCTGCATGCCGAGATGGAAGGCCGTCGGCTACTCTGAATTGGGAGGCGGGCTTGCCGTCCCGTTGCACTGTGAAGACTGGCTGCCTGCCCGAACATACCTGGCAGGCAGTCTTTTTTGCTCTAGCGCTTGCTAGTCTGCTCCGGCTGCTTGCCGCTGCCAAAGTCGCTCAGAGCTGTCCGGAACACCTCGGCCGGGGTGCGGCCCTGGTTGAGTGGGGCCTGAAAAGCCGACTTGGCCGCCTGCTCCGCTGCCCGGCCGGGCAATTTGTCCAGCGCCCCGGCGGGTGGGTCCGGCAAAGGTGCCTGGTTCCAGATTTCCGGCACCTCCGTCCCAGCAGACGCGTGAAAGCGGCCATGCATCCGCGCCCGGAACAGGCCAGGGGGCTCCTGGGTCACCGCCGGAGTGCCGGTTGCCGGTCGGCAGACCCGCGAAATGACGCGAGAACTCCAGCTCATCCAGCAGCTGCACCTGCAAGGTAGCCGGGCCCAGTTCACGCAACAGGCGGTCAATCACCTCAAAGACCTGCGCCGCGTAGTTCTCGACTTCCTCGCGGCGTGGCAGGGCGCCGCGGTGAATCACGGCGTTGCGGAACTCGCTGCCCAGCACCTGCGGTTTCAGGAAATCGGGCGGGCGGCCTTCGCGCAGCAGGTACGCCAGGGCCAGCATGCCCAGCTGCCGCTCACTCTGCCGGTCGGCCAGTTTCCAGGTGGCTTCCAGCGCCGCCTGTGCCTCTTCCAGGCTGAGACCACGACTGGCGGCCTGCTCCAGCGCGAAAGCCCACACATAGAACTCGAAGCAGCGTTCCAGCGCCGCCGCAAAGCTGGACACCGCTTCACGGGCGTAGCCGGCCAGCAACGCTTCAGTACCCAGCTCGAACAGCACCTCGAACTTCTGCCGGCGCACGAACAGGCAAAAGGCACCGCCGCAGTGGCGACAGATCAGGTCGTAGATCAGGCGGTCGGCGTACTCGACCGGCACCGCCCGGACACAGTGCGGACAGGCCACGCTGAAAGCGGTACTCATCGCCTCCCCGCTCCGTCCCGCGTCTAGCGGCCGCCGGCCGTCAGGGTCAGCGCTGCGCCGGGGTTCAGCACCTGCACATCCACCCCTTTGTCGCGGCCCAGCCGGGCAAATTCCTGCGGGTCGCCCACCAGCGGCGGAAAAGTGCCGTAGTGCATCGGCACGGCCACGCGGGGCTTCAGCCAGTCCAGGCAGCGGGCCGCTTCGGCCGGGCCCATGGTGAAGTGGTCGCCCACCGGCAGCAGGGCCGCGTCCAGGCCACGCTCCCCGATCAGCGCCATGTCGGAAAAGGCGCAGGTGTCGCCGGCGTGGTAGAGGGTCACGCCGTCCATTTCCACGATCAATCCGCAGGGCATGCCGCCGTAGGTGCCGTCGGGAAAAGAGCTGGAATGAAACGCCGGGGTAAAGGTTACGCTGCCCCACTCGTCGCGCACCGTGCCGCCGATATTGGCTCCGATGGCCTGCTCGGCGCCGTGCGCCTGGGCATAGTCACCGATTTCCGCCGTGGCGATAATCGGCACGCCCCGCCGCCCGAAATCCAGCGCA
Organism: Deinococcus sp. Marseille-Q6407; assembly: GCF_946848805.1. Lineage (NCBI taxonomy): Bacteria > Thermotogati > Deinococcota > Deinococci > Deinococcales > Deinococcaceae > Deinococcus > Deinococcus sp. Marseille-Q6407. The sequence continues at coordinate 37,028 of NZ_CAMPFU010000001.1, read as the reverse complement.
TTGCCCCAGTGGTCCCCGTGGGCGTGGCTGATCAGCACCGCGTCCAGCGGCCAGCTCAGTGCTTCTGCGGGCGTGACCGGGCTGGTGGGCCCTTCCAGAAATGGGTCGATCAGCACGCGGTGCTGCGCCGTTTCCAGCAGAAAAGTGCTGTGGCCGAGATAGTTGAGCTGCATAGGAAAAACCTCCAGGGCAAGAGAACCAGAGCAAGAGAAAAGCTCAAAGAGCGTACGTCTGAACCAGTCTAGCGGGCGCGGCCGGGTCGGCCCAGGCGGCCACGCAGCAGCAACAGCAGGATAAACATGGCCGTGTTGACCAGCACCACTGTGGCGCCGGCGGCCGTGCCCAGGTGATAGCTGAGGTAGAGCCCGGCGGTGCCGCCCAGCATGCCGAACAGCGCGGCAAACACCATCATCTGCCCCAGGCTGCGTGCGTAGAGCCGCGCCGCCGCCGCCCCCGTGATCAGCAGGCTGACGCTGAGGGTGGTGCCCACCAGCCCGACCACCAGCACCACCACCAAGCCGATCAGGATCAGCAGCAGCTGCTCCAGCCGCCGTACCGGCAGGCCGATGGCCCTCGCCTCGGTGGGGTCGAAGGACGCCAGCAGCAGTTCTTTTTGCAGCCCCAGCAGTAGGCCGCCCACCCCCAGCGCCGCGCCGGCCGTGATCCACAGGTCGGCCGGCGTCACCCCCAGCGGGTTGCCAATCAGAAAATGGCTCAGGTCGCTGGTGAAGGTGGGGGTGCGCGACAGCAGCACGATGCCCAGCGCGAACATGCCCACGAAGACGATGTAAGTGGCGCTGTCCTGCTTGAGGCCCGAGCGGGCCTGCACGGCATTCATACCCAGGGCCGCCAGCACCGCCGCCAGCGCCGCGCCCAGCAGGACATTCCCGCCGGCCAGAAAGGCCCCCACGATGCCCGGCAGCACCGCGTGGCTCATGGCGTCGCCCACATAGCTCAGGCCACGCAGCACCACCCAGGTGCCCACCACCGCGCACAGCAGACTGACCAGCAGCAACGCCAGCAACGCCCGCACGAAAAAACCGTAGGCCAGAGGATCGGTCAGCCAGCTCAGCATGATGGAGCCTCCTGCGGCGGAAGCGCCGCCTGCGGGGGCCGCGCCGCGCTGAAGGTGGCCTCGATATTGGCGGGCGTGTAGACCTGCTCCGGCGGCCCGGCCGCCACAATCCGGCGATTGACAAACACCAGATGATCACACCAGTGCGCGGCCTGTTCCAGATCGTGGGTGACGATCACCACCGCGCGGCCGGCGTCTGCCTGAGCGCGCAGCAGCTGCAGTACCCCCTGCGAGGTGGTGGTGTCCACCCCGGTCAGCGGTTCATCCAGCAGCAGCACGGCCGCGTCACGCACCAGCATCCGGGCCAGCAGCGCCCGCTGCCGCTGCCCGCCGCTCAGCTCGGCGATGTGCCGGGTGCGCAGGTCCCACAGTTCGGTCTGACGCAGGGCCTGCTCGGCGCGGGCCCGGTCGTCCGGCCCTGGCCGGTGCCACCAGCCCAGCCGGCCGGTGCGGCCCATCATCGCCACGTCCCAGACGGTCACCGGAAAAGCCCAGTCCAGCGTCTGCTGCTGCGGCACATAGGCGGCGTGGGGTTGCAGGTCGGCACTGCCGCCGTAATCCACCTCTCCCCCGCTCAGCGGCACCAGGCCCAGCAACGCTTTGAGCAGGCTGCTCTTGCCGGCGCCGTTGGGCCCAATCACCGCGCTGAATTCACCCAGCCGGAATTCTACGCTGGCGTCCTGTAGGGCCACGCGGCCACCGTACTGCACGGTCAGGTGCCGGGCTTGCAGGGCAGCCGGCCGGTAGCAGTGGGGGTCGCAGGACAGATGGGTCATGGGTCAGATGTGGAAAGGCAGGAGAAGCCGGAGTCAGTGGGCGGCAGCCTGCTTCAGGGCCGCCACGATGGTGTCTATGTTATGCCGCAGCGCACCCGGAAAGGTCTCGCCGGGGCTGCCGGCCGGGCCCAGAGCGTCGGTATAGATGGGCGGCGCCACCACCGCGCCGGTTTCGGCTGCCAGCGCCTGGGCCAGTCGGTCGCTGCCGGCCACGACATTCTCGGTCAGGATGACGTGGACATTCTGCTCACGCATTCGTGTGGCCAGCGCCGCCAGATCCTGTGCGCTAGGCTCACGTTCGGTGCTCAAGCCGGGAATCACGGTGCCGACCAGTTCCAGGCCGTAGCGCTCTGCAAAGTAGTTCAGGCCGCCGTGGGTGGCCGCCACCCGGCGCTGCTCCGGCGGCAGGGCCGCGAACTGCTGCTGTCCGTACTCGTCCACCGACCGGATTTCGGCAGCGTAAGCTCTGGCATTCTGCCGGTAAGTCTCCGCACCGGCCGGGTCCAGCTGGCTCAGGGTGGCGGCAATTTCGTCCAGATAAGCGGCGGCCAGGTCGGCGTCCCACCAGGCGTGGGGGTCGTGGTCGCCGTGGGTGTGGTCGCCGCCGCCCGCTTCAGTTTCTGACGTATGCAGCGGCAATTGCTCGGCCAGTCGGTAGGCCGGCACGTCCGGCGCTGCCGCCGACGCCTGATCCAGCCAGCCTTCCAGCCCGGCGCCGTTGGCAAACAGCGCCCGGCTCTGCGCCAGAGTGCGGATGCTGCCGGGGCTGGGAGAAAAGGTATGGGCGTCGCTGCCGGCCGGCACCAGCGTCTGTACCGTGACCCGGTCCCCGCCCACCGCCCACACGAAATCACCGATAACCGAGGTGGTGGCGGTCACACTCAGTGCGCCGGCCGGCACAGCCGCAGCGTCGCTGGCTGCTGCCACGCTGGCCGCCTGTGTTTCCTGAGTCTGGGCCTGGCCCTCTTGGGGCGCGGGGCCGCAGGCCAGCAGGCTCAGGCTCAGCAAGGTTGCTGTCTGCAGCAAAGAGGCACGCGTCATAACAGACAATTGTGGCACATCCTCAGGCAACTGGGCCCGATGGGGTCAAGGCCGCAGCGAGGTGCAGGCACCTGTCAGCATAGAGTTCGGGGCCGCGGCGGGAGTGCTCCCACTGCGGCCCCGGGGGGTCTTTCGCCAGATGGTTCCGGCTCAGATCAGTTCGATGCCGTTCACGGGACCGCGGTTCAGCATCCGGATGGCCTTGGCGCTCAGCCAGACCTGGCGGGTTTCGCCGCCTTCGAGAATGGTTTTCTTCTGCAGGTTGGGCTTCTGCACACGCTTGGTGATGCCGGTGGTCTTACGGCCGACCCCGCCCTGGGCACGGGCCTTACCGCGGCGAACCACCGAGTTCACCACCAGGTTCTTCTTACCGGTCAAATAGCACACTCTAGACATAGCCTTCTATCCTTATCACGAGAAATGGGGAGAAACTGTAGACCGGCCCCTAAGTTGAGGCCGCTCTGCCGGTGCGCTGCCCCGGGAAAGGGCACCTCCCGCTTTCAGCGCTGCGGGGGGTTGTTCTGCCGGCCATGGGAGGCCTGCCGGCGTCGTTCCGGCCCGTGCCAGACGGGCTGAACAGTAGAACTCGGCCGGGGCCACCGGCGGCCGCCTGACTGCTTTGTCGCGGTACTCGGGGGCACTCGGGGCAAAGAGGCCGGAGTTTCACAAGACGAAACCCTGGCAGGCGGGGCCAGCTGCGCTCGGGGCAGTTTATCAGACCGGGCGCGGCGAGGGAGCCCTTTAGGCAGCCTGTTCCAGAGACTGCCGGCGGTGCAGATCGTGCAGGCTCTGCTCGTACAGCTGCTGCGGCACTTCCGGCAGGAAAGCCAGCATCTGCGCGGCTTCCTGTAGACTGCCATGCTCGCTGATATGCCGCCAGCCGGGCCCCTCGGCCATCAGCTGCGCCCCGTGGTCAGTCAGCAGGAACCTCACGCGACCCACCTCCATTCGCGTGTCACTGTAATGGCGTACTAGAGTCATGTTCCTAGCATAATAGCTGGCCATGAGGCAGGCCACAGCGTGGATGACTCCGCCTTCATCCTCGGCCTTCATTCTTGGGGGGTATCCAACCCAGCTCAGCACACCCGGCATGAGGAAACCTCAACTGCCGCTCACGCCCACTTCACCGCCGGGCCGGGGCAGCCGCTCACAATGTCAGGCCATGAACACCCGTATTGCCGGCAAGACGGTCCTGACCATCATTCTGGCGGGAGGCAAGGGCAGCCGCCTGGCGCCACTCACCGATCAGCTTGCCAAGCCGGCGGTGCCGTTTCTGGGCACCTACCGGCTAATTGATTTTGCCCTCTCCAACGTGGTCCACAGTGGCCTGCAGGACGTATGGATCATCGAGCAATACCTGCCCCACAGCCTGAACGCCCACCTGGCCGGCGGCCGGCCCTGGGACCTGGACCGCACCCGCGGCGGCCTGGAAGTGAGCCGCCCTTTTCCGGCCCGGAAAGCAGCGACGGCGGCTTTGCCGAGGGCAACGCACAGGCACTCGCCCTGCACGCTGGCCTGATTCGCGACACTGGCGCCGAAGTGGTACTGGTCCTGAGTGCCGACCATATCTACAAACTGGACTACGCTCCGGTGATTGAGCAGCACCTCAAGACCGGCGCCAGTGTCACGCTGGTCACCACCGAGATTCAGGACGAAAGCGAAGCCACCCGCTTCAGCAATGTCCGCGCCGACCGGCAGGGCAAGGTGACCGAATTTGCCTACAAGCCTGAGCAACCGCTGGGCCGCACGGTGGCCTGCGAGGTGTTCGTGTATGACGCCCAATTGCTGCTGTCCACCCTGGAACAGCTGGAGCAGGAAGGCCACCTAGGCGACTACGGCGAGTACCTGCTGCCCCGGCTGGTGGACCGCGGCGATGCCTACACCTATCCCCTAGGCGGCTACTGGCTGGACGTGGGCACCCTGAGCGCCTATCACCAGGCGCACCGCGATTTTCTGGACGGCAGCGGCCTGGAACTGGACGATCCCAGCTGGCCGTTTATCACTTCGGCCATCACCCAGCCGCCGGCCCGGATTCAGCCACAAGGGGAGGTGGCCGGGTCGTTTATTTGCGGCGGCGCAGAAATTGCCGGCACGGTGGTCCGCAGTCTGATCGGCCCCGGCGCCGTGGTGGAGCGGGGCGCCGAGGTCCGCGACTCTGTGGTGCAGGGCGGAGCCCGGATCCGGGCCGGCGCGCAGGTCAGCCGCACCGTGGTGGACCGGGACGCCGAGATCGGTGAAAAGGCCGTGGTGGGCGGACAAGCGGCCAACGCCCGGCTCAGCGTGGTGGGCGCTGGCGCCCGGGTCGCAGGCGGAGCCCACCTGGGCCCGGGGCTGCAAGTGCCACCCCAGAAACACCTCCGCGCCGGAGCCGAGGACCAGACCGCCGAGGAACTGAGCGGCGAGAGCTGACTCTTGCCTTGACAGCCTGGCAGTTGGGAGTTATCTTATTCGGGCTAACGGGTCGTTAGCTCAATTGGCAGAGCAGCTGACTCTTAATCAGCGGGTTGTAGGTTCGATTCCTACACGACCCACCAATCAACCCCCGCCTTCATCGGTGGGGGTTTTTTATGGCCTGAAGGCTAGTGCGGGAGAGCAGGTCCAGGCAAGAAAAAGTGCATTGCCCGGCAAACAGCAAGAACCTGGTCCTCCGCACCGGGCCTCCTGCCGCTTCAGCCGCGCAGCAGCTTGACTGCCCGCACCACGTCTGCCGGGGTCACGGCCTCGCCGGGGCGGGCGCGGCAGCCGCTGGCGTACTGTTCCAGCATCACGTCGCCAGCAGCGTCCAGCGCACTGCGCACCCCCGAAAGCTGGGTCAGCACGTCCGGGCAGTCACGGCCTTCTTCGATCATGCGCTGCAGACCACGCACCTGCCCTTCGATGCGCCTTAAGCGGGTCAGAATCTTCCGGTCGGTTTCGGAAAGCGGCAGGGCAGTGGCGTCAGAGGCAGCCTCTTTGCTCATACCCCTTCCCCCTTTACCGAGCCGCCGAGAAGCTGGCCTGGAAACCTTTCTGGCGCGCCACCAGCAGGCTGGGACGAACAGCAGGACGATTCTGTCTTTGGATACATGTTGAAGTCCTTTCAGGAAAAAGAAAAAAGGCCAGAGCGTGCGCCACTGCGCAACAGCGATCAGAGAAGGGGGCCATATCGCCAAAACCGATATCCCTTATACCCCCTCCCGGTACTTGACACTATACCCCCGGGGGGTTAGCTTGGCAATCAACGACCACCCTGCCTCGCGCCCTTTTCTCCCTCTGCAAAGGAGAGCCCCTGATGTTCTTTAAGCGCTTTTACGACGACGATCTGGCCCAGGCTTCCTACATGGTGGGCTGCCAGCAGACCGGCGAATGCCTGGTGATTGACCCTATCCGCGATATTCGGCAGTACCTGGACGAAGCCCAGGCGCAGCGCCTGCGGGTAACCCATGTCACCGAAACCCACATTCACGCCGACTATCTCAGCGGCGGACGCGAGCTGGCGGAAGCGACCGGCGCCCGGCTGCTGCTGTCGGCCGAGGGCGGCCCCGACTGGCAGTACACCTACGCCACGCCGAAGATGGAACAGCTGCACCACGGCGACAGTTTCATGGTGGGTAACGTGCGGCTGGACGTGCGGCATACCCCTGGTCATACCCCCGAAAGCCTGTCGTTCCTGCTGACCGATACCCCCCGGGGTGAGGTGCCCAGCCTGTATTTCAGCGGCGATTTCGTCTTCGTGGGCGACCTGGGCCGGCCTGACCTGCTGGACGAGGCCGCCGGCGGCCAGGACACCCGCTTTCAGGGCGCCCGGGAGATGTTCCGCAGCCTGCAAGAGCAGTTTCTGACCCTGCCCGACCATGTGCAGGTGTGGCCCGCCCACGGGTCCGGCAGCGCCTGCGGCAAGGCGCTGGGCGCGGTGCCTTCTACTACCGTGGGGTATGAGCGGGCGCTCAGCTGGTGGGCGCCCTATGTGGAAAAGGGCGACGAGCAGGGCTTTATGGACGAGCTGCTGGCCGGCCAGCCCGACGCCCCGCTGTACTACGGCCGCATGAAGACCCAGAACCGCGACGGCGTGCCCCTGCTGGGCCACATGGAGCCGCTGCCCGAGCTGAGCGCTGAAGAGGCGCAGGCCCGGCTGAACGCCGGCGCGCTGCTGATCGACACCCGCCCCAAGGAGGAATACCATCAAGCGGCGCCGGCGCATTCGGTGAACCTGCCGCAGGCGAACAAGGTGGAAACCTGGGCCGGCTGGCTGCTGCGCCCCGAAAACCACGATTTCGTGCTGCTGGCCCAGGGTGCCGAAGCCGCCGAGCAACTGCGCCGCCGGCTGTGGATGGTGGGGCTGGACAATGTGGTGGGCTACACCCGTAGCGCGGCCGAGCTGAACACCCGCGCCGTGCCGCCGATCACCCCGGCCGAGCTGGGTGCGTACGCCGGCGCCCTGATTCTGGATGTGCGGGCCCGCTCCGAGTACGAGGCTGGCCATATCCCCGGCGCCCGGCAGCTGCATGCCGGCCGCCTGCCCTGGAAGCTGGACGAACTGCCGCGTGACCGCACCATCATCGTGCACTGCCAGTCGGGGGCCCGCAGCGCCGCCGCCGCCAGCCTGCTGGGCAGCGAAGGTTTCGACGTGCTGGAACTGGCCGGCGGCTTCGAGGCCTGGCAGCGAAGCCATCCGGACGACGTGCAAAAGGGCCTGGAAACACCTGAAAGCCAGTCGGCACAGTGACGCTGAACCGGCCCTCCCTGTTTCCCGCGCCCGCCCAGCCGGCGCCGAGCAGCTCCAGAGGAAACGCATGAGTCCACTGGCCTGGATTGGCGCCCTGCTGATCGGCCTGAGCCTGGGCCTGCTCGGCTCGGGTGGCTCGATTCTGACGGTGCCGGCGCTGGTGTATCTGGCCGGCGCAGACGAGAAACTGGCGATCACGCAAAGCCTGGCCATCGTAGGTGCCATCAGTCTGGTCGGGCTGCTGCCGTATGCCGCCAGAGGGCTGGTGGACTGGCGGCGCTTTGCCCTATTCGGGCTTCCCGGCGTGGTGGGAACTGCGCTTGGCGCGCGGCTGAGCCAGTTTCTCAGCGGGCAGACGCAACTGCTGATTTTTGCGGTGGTGATGCTGCTGGCGGCTACTCTGATGTTTCGCCCGCCCGTGCAGGACGGCGCCGCCGCACAAGCAGACGACTCAGGTACGATGCCTACGCCCTTGGGAACCGCACTGCAGGGCCTGGGTGTTGGGACCCTGACCGGGGTGGTCGGCGTGGGCGGCGGATTTCTGATCGTGCCAGCGCTGGTGCTGCTGGGCCGGCTGCCCATGCGGTACGCGGTCGGCACCAGCTTGGCCATCATCACCCTGAACAGCCTGACCGGCTTTCTGGAGCACCTGTCCCAGCCGCATGCTCCGCTGGACTGGAGACTGATCGGCCTGTTTGCCGGGGTCGGCATTCTGGGCAGCCTGCTGGGGTCTACCGTAGGCAAGCGGGTGGGTGTCCGGCCCGGCGCTGCGGCGGGGCTTCGCCAGCGTGCTGGTCCTGATGGGAGCTTACGTGCTGACGGCCAACCTCTCGCAGGTGATCTGACCGGCTCACGTCGCCCAGGGGGTCGGTGTTCGCTCTGCTGGGTATTTACCTGTAGGGCATGCTGAGGGACCGGCTGCTGCACCGAGGGAACGGAGCAGACATCACAGCTTCTCCACCCCAGCTGCCCGGCCGCCTTCCAGATGTAGATGGTGCGTGATGCCTGCCGGGACATCCTGCGGGCGGTGGGCCACCAGAAGAATATGGGTGCCGCCCGCCGTCAGTTCTGGGAGCAGCTGCAAGAACAGAATGCGGCTACGGGCGTCCACGAAATCCAGACCCTCGTCCAGCAGCAATAAGCGCGGGCGGTGCAGCACGGCGCGGGCCAGCAACAGCCGGCGCAGTTGCCCCTGCGAGAGGGTGCGGGCGTCGCGGTCCAACAGGTCCTGCAGCTCCAGCCGGGCGGCCAGCTCCTGCAGCTGCGTGGACTGGGCAGAAGTGAGTGGCTCCATAAAGCCCTCGGTGCCGGCAAAGGCGCTGCCCAGAATCTGGCTGCCGGTCCAGCCGCGCCGCTGGCGAATGCCCAGCTCGGCCCCCACCAGCCCGAAGGCCCGCCGCCGCTCGGAAATCACGTCACGCGGCAGAAACGGCCGGCTGACCGTGCCCCCCAGCGCCGGCTGGAACTCGCCGTAAATCAGCCGGGTCAGGGTGCTTTTGCCCGATCCGTTCTCGCCGGTCACCAGCCAGTGCTGCCCACCATGCCACTCCCAGCTGAGCGGCCCCAGCGCCCGCACGTTCCCGCGGTACACCTCGGCGTCCTGCAGGCGGACCAGCAGGGCAGGCGGGTCGGCCGGCGCTGCCAGGTGCACGCCTGCCAGTGGTCCAGGCACGGCTACCGGCTCTGGCAGGGCCGGCGGCGCGGCCGAAACCTGCCCGCCGGCCACCTGCAGCACCCGCCAGCCCAGGTCCGGCGCCTCGTCCGGGCGGTGAGACGCCAGCACCACAGCCGTGCCCGATGAGTGCAGCCCGCGCAAGACGGCGCCCAGTTCGGCGCGGGCCGCCGGGCTGAGGCCGTCGGTGAATTCATCCAGCAGCAGCAGTTCGGGGCCCGGCATCAGGGCGCGGGCCAGCGACACCCGCCGGCGCTGCCCGTGGCTGAGGGTCCGGAAATCGCGCTCCAGCAGGTCTTCTAATCCGGTCAGGCGGGCCACTTCGGCCAGCCGGGCCGCTTGCGCTGCGGCCTGATGCGCCCAGCGGTCCTCCTGCAGCGCCGAAAGCAGCACTCCGGCCACCGGCTGCGGCCAGTCGCGGCGCAACAGGGCCGCTTCACTGTCCGGGCCCACCACATTCAGCCGTTGCCGCGCCCGCACGGCGCTGGTCTGCCGCTCGCCGGCCAGCAGCCGCAGCAGCGTGGTCTTGCCGCTGCCACCCGCACCCTGGAGCAGCAGCGCTTCGCCGGGATGCACCGTCAGGGTGACGTCTCGCAGCAGGGACCGGCCCCCGGCAGACACCGTCACATCTTGCAGTTCGGCGGGGAGCAGGCTCATGGGCCGATTCTAAAGAGGAAGCGGCGGCCCCGGTCCCGGCCTGAGCCGCACCGCAAAAGCACCCTCTGCGCCGGAAGATTTGGGCGTCATTCTCCCGCTGAATATGGTCAGATGGCGTTATGAATAGGCGAAATTTCATCTTTACCCTGCTGGCGCTGGGGTCCAGCACGGCAGCTTTGGCCCAGACGCCGATCATGCAGAGCGGCGGCTCCATCATGCAGACTGGATTTTGCAAACTGTACGGCTGTCAGTGGCTGGGCAAAGAAGAGCTGCTTGACCAGGGCCAGCCCAGTGGCTTCACCGAATACACCTATAGCCTGACCAAAGTGCCCCACGCCGGGGTGGTCCTCTGGCGTGAGAAAAGCAGCAACTCTATCAGCCACGCCATTTTGTTTTTCCGGCCGGTGAGCCGCCAGGTCACGCCCGGTACCTCGCCCGTCAAAATCGCGGCCCAATTCACGCGTGACCTCACTGGCTTTTATGACTGGGACACCGTTCCTACGCAGCTACTGGCTTTCTGCGGTCCAAAAGTCAAGCCCCGGGAAGTTCAGGACGTTTTCTCCACCCCCCTGGCCAAAGCAACCTGCAGCTGGAGCCCCGAAGCCTACGGCGCAGGCGGTAAAAACGTGGGCCCTCAGCTCACGCTGATGCTGGACCCGAACCTTTAAGCATCCAGGCTCAGGCCGGCTCGGGTGGGCGCGCTGCGGGGCACTGTGGACTGCCGCACCTGCCGCTGGCCGGGAACAGGGTAGCATCGGTCCACAGCTGGCTCCGGCTTTTCTGGCGCCTGCTTCGCTGTTTCGCCGCCGTCCCCGTCCCCGTTTCAAGGAGCACTCTGCCTGATGCCTCACTCTGCTGCCCCCCTTCCGCCTTCCGCCGGCCACTGCTCCGTCCGGAGCCAGCGGTGAGTGGCCTGATTGCCCTGCTGGACGACGTGGCCGCCATTGCCAAGGCAGCGGCCGCCTCGGTGGACGACGTGGGCGTGGTGGCCGGCCGGGCCAGCGCCAAAGCAGTTGGCGTGGTGGTGGACGATACCGCCGTGGCCCCCCGCTACGTGACCGGCTTTGCCCCCGACCGCGAACTGCCGGTCATCTGGCGCATCGCCAAGGGGTCGCTGCGCAACAAGGTGATTTTTATTCTGCCGGCGGTGTTGCTGCTCAATTATTTCCTGCCGGGGGCGCTCTCGCCGCTGCTGATGCTGGGCGGCGCTTACCTGTCGTACGAGGGCGCCGAAAAAGTGATCGGAGCACTGAGCGGCCAGAGTGACGAAGCGGCAGACGACGCGGCCAACGCGCAGCTTTCCAGCCAGGAGCAGGAAGACCAGATGGTGTCGGGCGCCATTCGCACCGACTTTATTCTCTCGACCGAAATCATGGTGATCTCGCTGGCCGAGGTGGCCGCTCAGCCGCTGCTGACCCAGACCCTGTCGCTGATCGTGGTGGCGCTGGTCATCACGGCGCTGGTGTACGGCGTGGTGGCGGTCATCGTGAAGCTGGACGATGTGGGACTGAATCTCTCGCACCGGCACCCGGGCACCACCCGCGCGCTGGGCCGGTTGCTGGTACGCGCCATGCCGGTCGTGATGTCGGTGCTCTCGGTGGTCGGCACAGCAGCGATGCTATGGGTGGGCGGCCATATCCTGGCAACCCGGCTGGAAGAGTACGGCATCACCGCTCCCGAACACCTGATCCGGCAGCTGGCCGAAGCCGCCGAAGCCGCCGTGCCGTTTGCTGCGGGCGCAGCCAGCTGGCTGGGCGAAACTGCCGGCTCGGCCATTTTGGGCCTGCTGGTGGGCAGCGTGATCGCCGGGGTGGTACTGCTGTTTCGCCGTCTGCGCCGGCCAGCGTCGCCCCAGGCCAGCTGACAGAACTCGGCCGCCCCGGCCTGTGAAAGCAAAGGCGGAGAGCCGGCGCCCTTCTTGCCCTCCCCACGGCTTTGCTGGCCCGCTGCCGCTGGGCTGCCGGGTGCTGGTGCCCTGGCGCGGCGAGCCGCTGGTCGGCCTGGTGGTGGGCAGCGGTCAGGAGCGGCAGAGCCACCGCCTGCGCGAAGCCCTGCAACTGCTGGACGACCCAGCGGCGCCCTGGGTGCTCCCGGCCACGGTAGAGGCGGTGGGCCACTGGAGCGCGGCGGCCAGCCTGCCGCTGGGGCTGGTCTGGGACGACCTGCTGGGCGTGGGCTGGCAGCCGGCGCTGGCGCATCAGGTGCGGGCGGTGCCCGGCGCCGACCTGAGTGCTTTTGCCGAGAATGCCGCCCCCGCCGCCGTGCCGGGCAATCACTGGACGGACGGGGCCGGTTATCTGCCTGCCCTGCTAGACGCCGTGCGTGAGCAAGGCCTGCTGGAAGAGGAATTCACCCTGCGGCGCCCCACCCTGACGCGGGTGTTTGCAGCCGATCTGGGTCAGGGCCCGCTGACCCCCAAGCAGCGGGAAGCTGCCGAGTGGCTGGCCGAGTACCCCGGGCAGGCGTCACTGAGCAGCTGGGCACGGGGCGCAGGGGTCAGCAGCAGTGTGGTGGCCGCCGTGCTGGCCAAGGGCCACGCCGAACTGCGCGAGGAAGCGGCGCTCCCGCCGGCCCTGCCGGCTGCCGCCGAACCCTGGAGCAGTGACGCCCCCGACCGCCTGCCGACCGGCGGTGACGGCTGGCGACTGAACGGCGGCAAGTTTGCCGGCCGGGCGCAGGCCCTGGCGCCCCGCATTCAGGCGCAGCTGCGGGCCGGGCGCAGCGTGCTGGTGCTGGCCCCGGAACATGCCACCCTGGACCGGGCCTGGGCGGCGCTGAGTGGGCTGGCGGCCCCCTGCGGCACCGCTGCGGCGCTGTTCAGCGGCCTGCTGTCCCCAGAGCAGCGCGAACACAGCTGGGAGCAGATTCGCAGCGGCGCAGCGCGGCTGGTGGTGGGGTCATACCTGGCCCTCACGGCACCGCTGCAGGACCTGGGCCTATTGCTGCTGCTGGACGAGGGCAGTGACGCCTACAAGTTGCCTAGCGGGTCCCGCGCCTGGATTCCCGACGTGGCGCAGGCGGTGGCGCGTGCGCACGGCGCGGGTCTGGGGGCCGCCGGGGTGGCGCCGGCCGTAGAAACAGTGGCCTGGCCTGCCCTGGAACTGCCGGCCCCGCGTCTGCGGCTGCACACCGTGGACTACAGCGCCGCTCCCCAGCAGCCGGAACTGGGGCCGCTGTCCATGCCGGCGCAGGCCCAGAGCAGCCTGGGTTACCCGCTCAGCCACGACCTGCGGGCGGTGCTGCGGCAGGTGCAGGAGCGTGGCCGGCAGGCAGCATTGCTGGCGCCCCGGCGCGGCTACTCGGCGCTGCTGCGCTGCCCGCGCTGCGAACATACCCCGCAATGCCCCAACTGTGACGTGGCCCTGCGGTATCACCAGGGCGCCCATCAGCTCAGCTGTCATCAGTGCGGGCACCGGCAGAACGTGCCGCAAACCTGCGAGAACTGCGGCGAGGCCCTGTGGCAGACCAAAGGCCCCGGCACCGAGTGGATCGCGCAGGAGGTGGCGCAGCTGCTGCCCGGCACGCCGGTTTACCGGATAGATAAGGACCATCAGGACGACCTCTCGGCGCTGTATGCCGGCCAGAGCGGCGTGGTGGTGGGCACCCAGCTGCTGCTCTCGCAGCCGGCCCCGCCGGAGCTGGCGCTGGTGGCCGTGACCCTGGCCGACACCTGGCTGAATGTGCCGGATTTCCGCGCCTCGGAGCGGTATCACGCCCTGCTGTGGGAACTGGCCGAGTGGCACCCCGCCCGCGCCCCGCTGCTGCTGGTGCAGACGTTTCAGGGACAGCATCCGGCACTGGAAGCAGTCCGCAGCGGACAGAGTGTGAGCGCCTATCCCCGCCAAGAATGGGAACTGCGCCAGGCCCTGGGTTACCCGCCGCACGCCTGCCTGGCCCAGGTGGAAGTCGCCGCCCGCGACCGTGACCGCGCCTCGGCCGCCGCCGAGCAGCTGGCCGCCGCGCTCTACGGCGCCGGCGCCACCGCGCAGGAGGTGCTGGGCCCGGCACCCGCGCCGATTGCCCGGGTGCGGGGGGTCTACCCCTATCACCTGCTGCTGCGGGCCCGCAGCAGTGACCGTCTGCAGGACCTGCTGGCTGCGGTGGGCGGCGCGCGGGCCGGGGGCCGGGTGCGGGTGGATGTCAGCCCGCGCAACCTCAGCTGAAGCCCGTCAGAGACGATAAGCCAGCTTTTAAGAAACACTAAAATGAGAGCAGGGTAGGGTGCGCTATGGCTTTCTCTCCTCCTCTACTGGCGCTCAGCCTGGACGAGCGCATCAATCAGGCGGTGCGGCCCATCGGCGAGTGGGTCAGCAGCGTCATCTTCTACTCGGTTCCGGTGGGCGGCACTGAACTGCCACTGATCGTGGCCTGGCTGGTGCTGGCCAGCCTGGTCTGCACTGTGGCACTGGGCTTCGTGAACCTGCGCGGCTTCGGGCACGCCCTCAGAATCGTGCGTGGCGATTCGCCGTTCAGCACCCCCAGCAGCCCCGGCACCATCACCCACTTTCAGGCGCTCTCGACTGCCGTTAGCGGCACGGTGGGTATCGGTAATATGTCGGGGGTCGCGGTGGCCGTGGCAGCCGGCGGGCCCGGTGCCACCTTCTGGATGATTCTGGCCGGCCTGCTGGGCATGAGTGCCAAGTTCGTGGAATGCACCCTGGGCGTCAAATACCGCCGCGTGAACCCCGACGGCACCGTGTCGGGCGGGCCGATGCACTACCTCTCGCGCGGTCTGGCAGACCTGGGGCTGAGCGGCCTGGGGAAAGCTATGGCGGCCGTGTACGCACTCTTTCTGGCCCTGGGCGCGCTGGGCATCGGCAACATGTTTCAGAGCAACCAAGCCTACGCCATCGCCCAGACGGTGACCGGCGGCGACGCCAGCTTTCTGAACGGCTACGCCTGGGCTTACGGTCTGGTCTTTGCGGCGCTGGGCGGGGCCGTCATCATCGGCGGGATCGGCAACATTGCGCGGGTCACTGCCCGGCTGGTGCCGTTCATGGCCGGGCTGTATCTGATCATGGCGCTGGTGGTCATCGGGGTGCATTTCAGCGGGCTGCCGGCCGCCATCGGCGCCATCGTGCAGGGCGCCTTTACGCCCGAAGGCGTGGCCGGCGGCGCCCTGGGCGCCCTGATTCAGGGCTTCCGGCGGGCCACCTTTTCCAACGAGGCGGGCCTGGGGTCGTCCTCTATCGCCCACTCGGCGGTGCGCACCGACCAGCCGGCCACCGAAGGCTACGTCGCCATGCTGGAGCCTTTTATCGACACGGTGGTGGTCTGCACCCTCAGCGCCCTGGTGATCATTCTGACCGGCGCCTATCACCTGGAGGGTCTCAGCGGCATCGCCATGACCAGCGCCGCTTTTGCCAGCGTGGCGCCCTGGCTGGTGTGGCCGCTGGCACTGGCCGCCACGCTGTTCGCCTTTTCCACCCTGATCAGCTGGAGCTACTACGGCACCAAGGCCGCCGCCTATCTGCTGGGCGACTCGCGCGCGGTGCAGCTGGGCTACAGCGTGCTGTTCCTGATCGCCACCGTGATCGGGGCCTCGCTGGACCTGAGCGACCTGATTGACCTGAGCGACGCCCTGATCTTTGCGGTGTGCATTCCCAACGTGATCGGCATTTACCTGCTGCTGCCCACCGCCCGCCGCGAGATGCAGCGTTACCGCGCTGCCTACGCGGCCCAGCGCCGGGGCCGGGTGGCCGGCGACTGACCCCAGCAGACATAAGGGCGGCCCCGGCGGCTGTCCCCGCTTCCGGGACTGCACCCGGCCCAGAGACAGCCGCCGGCCGCGCCTGAGCGTTAAGATGAGGAGCAACACCCTATTTCCTTTTTCGGAGGTATTCCTATGAAAGAACCCGTACGTGTAGCAGTGACCGGCGCGGCCGGCCAGATTGGTTACAGCCTGCTGTTCCGCATCGCCGCCGGCGACATGCTGGGCAAGGACCAGCCCGTGATTCTGCAGCTGCTGGAAATTACTCCGGCGCTCAAGGCCCTCGAGGGCGTCGTGATGGAGCTGCGTGACGGCGCGTTCCCCCTGCTGGCCGACGTGATCACCAGCGACGACCCAATGGTGGCCTTCAAGGACGCCGACTACGCCCTGCTGGTGGGCGCCATGCCCCGCAAGGCCGGCATGGAACGCGGTGACCTGCTGAGCGCCAACGGCGGCATCTTCAAGCCGCAGGGCGAAGCCCTGAACAAGGTCGCCAGCCGGAACGTCAAGGTGCTGGTGGTGGGCAACCCCGCCAACACCAACGCGCTGATCGCCCAGCAGAACGCTCCTGATCTGGACCCCAAGTGCTTTACCGCCATGGTTCGCCTGGACCACAACCGCGCCATCAGCCAGCTGGCCGAAAAGACCGGCAAGCCGGTGACCGAGATCAAGAACATCACCATCTGGGGCAACCACTCCTCCACCCAGTACCCCGACCTGTCGCGGGCGACCGTGGCCGGCGAAAAGGCGCTGGATCTGGTGGACCAGGACTGGTACGAAAACGAGTACATTCCCACCGTCGCCAAGCGCGGCGCCGCGATCATCGAAGCGCGTGGTCTGTCCTCGGCGGCTTCGGCTGCTTCGGCCGCCATTGATCACATGCGCAACTGGGCGCTGGGCACCCCTGAAGGCGAATGGGTCAGCATGGGCATTCCCAGTGACGGCTCCTACGGCATTCCTGAAGGCCTGATCTACGGCTTCCCCGTGACCGTCAAGGACGGCAAGTACGAAATCGTGCAGGGCCTGGACATCAGCGACTTCAGCCGCGGCAAGATGGACGCCACCGCCAAGGAACTGGAAGAAGAGCGCGACGAAGTGCGCAAGCTCGGCCTGGTGAAGTAAACCCACCAGGAAGCCGGCAGCCGGGCCGGCCCGGGGCGGGGAATGAAGGAAAACTTCATTCCCCGCTTTTGCTTTGGGGGAGGGCAGCTGCCTATGCTGCGGCCACGACCTCTGACCATATGCCGCTGCGCAGCGCCGAGCCCCAGCCTGCTGCCGAGCCGCCCAGCCTCTGGACCCATACCATGCAGGAGGTGCTGGACGCTGCCGGCGCCCGCCGCAGTGTGCCTACCGGCGGTTCGGTGGTGGCGGTCAGCGGCGCCTTCGGCGTCTCGCTGCTGATTCTGGCGGTGAATCTGACCCTCACCAAAGCGGACCCGCCTGCCGAACTGACTGCCCTGAACGATAAGCTGCGTTCCCTGCAGGCGCGTATTCAGGCGCTGGGCGACGCCGACGCCACGCTGTTTGCCGCATTTATGAAACAGGCCCGCCAGCCGGACACTCCCGCAGCTGAGGAAGACGAACTGCGGCAGCAGACCCGCGAGGTGCCACTGCAACTGGCCCGCGAACTGCAGACTGGCCTGGCGCTGGCCCAGCAACTGCGGCCGTTGGTCCACACTTCGGTAGTCAGCGATATCCAGGCAGGCGGGGCCATTCTGCATGGCGCCCTGCAAGCGGCCCTGTTCACTCTGGCCAACAACCTCAGCAGCGCCGATGCGGCGCAGACCGGCGAGTTCCAGGTACAGCGGCAACAACTGGAACAGGCACGGCTGACCGCGCAGGAATGGCTGGAAGAAGAGCAGAGTATTAAGGATGGGTAAAGACCGTTTACCAGTCTCAACCGAGCTTAAAGCAATGTTTAAATTTGCTTTCCGGACGACTGAACACTCCGGCCCCTCCGGATAGAACAGAGTCCAGCAGCAGACTGCTGGCGAGCCGGAGGCTGCGAAGCCGGCAAGGTCTCTTTTAAACTTGCATCCTGTTTTTTAAATTGCCAATTCCTGCTTCGATATCCTCGTTTATTTGTCTGACAAGGCTGACTGTTCCATGACTTGGGCGGGACTTTTGCCTGACGGTTTGGGCCGAAACTGGGACTCATGAAAGCGTTCAGACTCCCCATGCTCCGAACTATGGCTGGTGCCTGGCGCCGCCTCGAAACCTCGCGCCGCACTCACGGCTACGGCTCTTACGAGGACCGCCTGTCCAGCGACGCCCATCTGGTGACCGAGCGCGAACTGCGCCTGCGCCGCCTGCGCGCCGAACAACCTGCCTACCAGCGTTACGCCGACTGAGCGTTTCGCTCCTCCACGTTTCCAGTACCGGCCAAAGTGGCCCGGTTGCTGGCTTTTTTTTGCCAGGGACTTGTTTGCCGGGAACCCGGGAGCCGGCCGCCGCGTAACCCTACTGTTATGGGGAAGCCGCCTGCTTTGAATCAAGACCGCCGGGATCTGCTGCACCGGGCAGCCGATCAGACGGCTGGCTGGGATGAGGAACCTCTGACCTCAGCCGAACAGGCAGAACTGGCACAGCTGTCCCCCGAAGTGCAGCAGGCGCTGCTGGCAGAATGGGCCAGTCTGAGCGATCTGCTGCGTCCTTTGCCAGCTTTACCCAGGTCGCAGGCAGCAGCCACCGCCAGCGATATTGCCCTGGCGGCCCGGCTGAGTCAGCCTGTCCCAGAGCTTTCGATGCCAGACGCCAACGTTTTGGCCGGGCAGATTGCCGCCGAGATCGCTCTGGGCGCCCAGCTGCGGCCCGCCCAGGTGAAGCTCCCGCGTTCGCAAGCTGCTGAAATTGCCGCCGGCATCCGGCTGTCGGCGCAGCTCCAGCAGCTGCCCTCTCCGCCCCGGGCCAGCATAGACGCAGCTGAGCTGGCGGCCCGCATCGCCCGGGAAGCCCAGGCCGCTCTCCCCCATCCCCCGGCTGTGGCCAAAGAAGCTGCTCGCCCAGCCGGAATCACAGAACTCTACCCCCCTCACCCAGACGTGCGGCGGGGCAGCCGGGCCGCGCCCCTGGCTCTGGTCGGTAGTCTGATTGCCGGCCTGCTGGTCCTGGCGGTCAGTTCGACCTGGTCGGGACTCAGGGCCGGCGCGGCCGTGCTGCACGACCTATTGACCAGCCTGCCGCCCACGTTCGGGCTGGGGCTGGTCCTGCTGCTGGCGACCAGTCTGCTGATCGTCCGCCACCCGGCACCCCGCTGGCAGGGGCTGGGCGGCGCTGCTTTCGGCTTGGCGGCCCTGCTGACTTTTCCCACCCTGTATGACGCCCTGGACAGCAACGGTATCAGCTTCGGGCACGATCTGGTCATCGAAGGGCAGCACAGCGGCCCAGTCATTGCGGTGGGCAGCAATATCCATCTGCGCTCCGGCAGCGTGGTTGATGGACAGGTGCTGACCCTGCTGGGCGATATCCAGCAGGATCCCGGCGCGGCCGTACAGGGTCAGGTCACAGCACTGCTGGGGCAGGGGCCAGCCAGCGCCACGCCGCAGCCGGCCAGTTCGCTGGGGGCCCTACAACTAGCCAGCGCCACCGCCATCCGGCCGCTGCTGGGCTGGCTGGGCAGCACCGCCTGGGCCGCGCTGTTCTGGGTACTGACCAGCGCGGTCACCCTGGTGCTGGTCAGCAGTGGTGCCGGCGACCAGCTGGCCCGGCGGCAAAGCCGGGCTCCTCTCCAGACCCTGGCCCTGGGTGTCCTGGCCCTGGCCGCGCTGCTGGTGCCGGCCACGCTGCTCTCTTTCGCCGGCTGGCTGGCGCCAGGGCTGGCTCTCAGCCTGCTGCTGGTGCTGCTGCTGGCGCTGGGGCTAGGGGTCAGTGCCCTGGATGTGGGCCAGCAGTTGGCCGGCCGCCTGAAAGTCAACCTGCCGGATATCGCTGGTGTGGCCACCGCGCTGGCGCTGCTGGCCGTCAGCCTGGTCTGGCCGGCGCTGACCCTGGCCGTCGTCCTGATCGGCGGGGCCTGGGGCAGCGGCACCCTGCTGCTGGTTCGCCAGGGCCGCCGCGAGACGCCCGGCCGCGAACCGGCCAGCAGCGCCTGAACCTCACGCGCCATCCTTTACAGCCATCTCTTGCCACAGCCAGCACAGAAAAAAGCACGGTTCTAGACAGAGAACAGCGCCCACCCAGGAACTTGCCCGGGCGGACGCTGTCATAAAACGGGAAAGCCGCAGCTCAGTCCAGAATGCGCTTGAGGTGCAGGTAGATCTCGTACCAGTCCTGCTTGCCTTCGGGGCGTTTGCCGCGCAGCTCGATACGCGACAGGGTTCTTACCCAGTCGGGGGTCAGCTGGGCACCCAGAACCGGATCGGCCATCAGGTCGGCCAGGCCTCTGGGCAGGGCACCCTCGCCCGACTCACCGTAGAACTCGACGCCTTCCAGCAGATCGTGTACCGAAATGCTATAAGCGGCAGCCAGGGTCTGGAGGGTATCCAGGCTGGGGTTGGTCCGGCCACGTTCCAGATCACTCAGATAGGGCACGCTGATTTCCGCGACCTCCGAGACATCCTTCAGGCGCAATTTGCGCTCACTGCGCAGCTCACGCAGACGTTCATGCAGTTTCATCTCTCACCTCCTTCGGGCAGCAATGGATTGGGGAAGTCTTGCCGGCACACCGGCGCAGACCATTTGGCTGGGAGCGAAAAAACATTCCCTCAATCGGATTGTAACAGCGCCTCTCTGTACGGTCAATACAGAATAGGGGGCCAGACTTCTTGTCAGGCCCAAGGTGCTCTGTTAGAATCAGAATCAACAAGTCGGCAACGTTGCTGACATATCCCGGCGCTCTCGGCCCTTCTCTGTGACCGGGCCGCAGCCGGCCAGAACTGCTCTTTTCCCCCAAGGAGACCACTGCCTATGAAAGCACTGACCGTCATGGCCGACAGCCTGCGCGCCGGCTACATCCACCCGACTGCCGTCCTCAATACCCTGATCGAGCTGGAAAATGCCGGCGGCGCTCCCGCGCTGCGCGATTTTGAAGTTCAGCTGACCGGCGCTCAGCAGGCGCTGGAGGAACGTCAGCACCCCCACGCCCGGCTGGCGGCGGCCTGGGTTCAGGCCACCCGCTCTTACCTGCAGGCGTGCACCCGGCAGGGCGCCGCCTGATTCACGCCAGGCGGCCTGCCCGCACCCTAACTCTTATTGCCAGCGCTCACGCGCTTCGGCGCCTTCTTCCAGCAGCAGGCCCCGCACTTCTCCAATCAGGTACAGACTGCCGCACACCACTATGGGTGCGGCCTGTTTTGTTCCGGCAGCTGCCAGCGCCAGCGCTTCGGCAGGCGATGCAGCCTCGCGTACCGGCACGCCCTGGGCTTCCCAGGCAGGCCGTAGCTGCGCCTGGTCAGCGGCGCGTGGGCTCCAGCGTGCCTGGGTCAGGACCACGTCACTGGCTACCGGCCCTAGAATCTGAACCATCTCTGTCACTGCCTTATCGGCAGATGCGCCGAAAACCAGGCGGACCGGCCGCAGCCCCAGGGTGCCCAGCGTATCGGCCAGCGCCTGAGCCCCGTCGGGATTATGGGCCCCGTCTAGCAGCCAGCCCTGCCCGCGTGCCTCCAGGTATTCCAGCCGGCCGGGCCAGCGGGTGGCAATCAGGCCCCGCTGCACCGCCTCACTGCCCACTCCCAGCCGCAGTGCCGCTGCAGCCGCCAGAGCCGCATTGCTGGCGCCGTGCGCACCCAGCAGTGGGGTCCGGAGGGTCAGGGCTGGCAGATCATGTTGCAACCAGTGCAGCCGCAAGGCTGTCCCAGTCAGCTTCAGAGACTCCACCTCAAAAACGAAGTCCCGGCCCAGCGCCCAGAGGTCCGCGCCTTTTTGCTCCAGCACTGGCCACAGCGACGGCGCCACTCCCGTGACAGCGGGGCGGCCAGGGCGAAGAATGCCAGCTTTCTCACCGGCGATGGCATCCAGCGTATCGCCCAGAATCTCGGTGTGATCCAGCCCCACATTGGTAATCACACTCAGCTCTGGCGACAGAGTATTGGTGGCGTCCAGGCGGCCGCCCAGTCCCACTTCCATCACGGCCCAGTTCACGCCAGCCCGGGCAAACAGCAGACACCCCAGCGCCGTGACAACCTCAAAGAAAGTGGCCTCTACCGCCTCGGCATGAGGGCGCACCTCTTCCAGAGCCGTCAGCAACTCGCTCCCAGCAACCGGCTCGCCGTCTATACGGAACCGTTCGGCAAAATGGGTGAGGTGTGGACTGGTAAACAGGCCGGTCGAGTGCCCGGCCGCCTGCAACACCGACGCCAGCGAAGCAGCCACCGAGCCTTTGCCGTTGGTCCCGCCCACCAGCACGCTGCGGAAGCGCCGCTCCGGGTGCCCCAATCGGGCCAGCAACGCTTCGATGCGCTCCAGACCCGGCCGAACGCCGAAGCGCTGAATTCCATAAAGCCAGTCCAGCTGGCGCTCCAGCGTCATTTCTTCTCGCGACATTCCCGGTTGCTGCGGCTCAGTGCTGCTGGGCAAAATAATCTTCCAGCGCCGGAACCAGTTGCTTTTTGCGGCTGATCCGGCTGCCCAGATCGGCCCGGCCATCTGCTACCTGCACACCAAAAGCCCCCTGAAGCGCCGCCGCCTCGGTACCAGATGCCACCAGCGTTTCGTTGTGTTCCTCCAGAATATCCACCACCGACAGGATCATGCCCTGCAACCCATGCTGCTGCTTGAGATCGCGCATGGCTGTTAGCAGTTCTTCCTGGCGGCCCAGCACATAGCCGGGATTGGTCGTCTCGGTCACGCCCACACCCCAGCGCTGGGCAGCGTCACCCTCGCCAAAAGTAAACTCCTTGTAGTCCATCTGCAGCAGCTGTTCGGCAGGCGTGTCGCCCAGGTCGCTCTTGGCGGCAAACATCTGCATAGCATAGTCGGTCACGTCCTCAATCCCGGCCACCGGAGCCAGGAAGTCCACCGCTTCACGGTCGGCATCGGTCGTGGTCGGGCTGCGGAAGTGCAGGGTATCGCTCAGAATGCCGCTCAGCATCAGCCGGGCTTCCAGGGGTTCCACCGTCAGGTTGGCTTCACGGTGCAGTTTCAGCAAAATGGTGCCGCAGGAGCCCACCGGCTCGAAGCGCAGCAGGGCCGGGGAGCTGGTCTGCAGGTCACCCAGCTTATGGTGGTCCACCACATAAGACACAGACAGCTCGGCCAGATTAGGCGCCGACTGCGTAGATTCATTGTGGTCGACCAGCGCCACTGTGGTTCCGGCTTCCTGTTCGGGCAGCATAGCCGGAGCTTCAATGCCAGCTTCACGCAGAACGAAGGGGGTCTCGAAGTTCAGCTCACCCAGGCGGTAAGCCGTAGCAGGCGTTCCGGTCCGGGTCAGGAAAGATGCATAGACCAGTGCAGCTGTAATGGCGTCAGTGTCGGGATTTTGGTGTCCAAATACGGGAAGCATGCTCCTACTATACCGAGCAGGAAGCAAAAAAAGAGAGACCCTCAGCGGGGCCTCTCCTTTTGCAGTGAGATGAGGTTTTAGGTTTAGAACTTCACGCCGTAGGTGACCTTGAAGCCCTGGGCGATGTTGGTGTCACCCTGCTGCACGTGGTTGCTGTCGTAGTTGTTATTGGAGAACACACCGTAGTTGAACTTCAGAGCGTCATTCCAAGACAGCTGGGTAAAGATACCCTGGGTGGTGTTGTAGTTGCCGTCGGTCACAGTCACAGGAGCAGCATAGGTACCGCCAAAGCGGAAGTCGGTCACGTCGGCAGGCAGCGTGCTCTTCACGTTGACATTGTCACGCAGACCGTTCACCTGGCGGTAGCCGTAGCCCAGGCTCAGCTTGGTGGCCGGGGAGAAGAACTCGTTAAGGGTCACTTCAGCCGAGCCGCCCCACTGGTTGCCGGTTGCAGCAGCGCGTGCGGTGTTGTTGGCCGTGTTGGCCGCATCAACAGCGCCGGTGGTGTAGGAAGCAGCACCGATGCCAGCCTTGAACTGAGGCTTGAACGCGTAGTTCAGCGGCTGGGTCGCCACACGAACGCCACCCTGGACGCGGTTGTTGTCGGCGGCGCCTTCACGGTTGGCTGCATTCTGCTGGTACATGGAAGCGCCCACGAAAGGAGTCACGGTGAAGGTGCTGTTGGGCTTGAAGTTGTAAGCACCAAAGCCAGCCACGTAGTAGTCGGAGCTGTTGTAGTTGTAGATGCCGGTGGCCGCCAGGTCAAGGTTGGGGACCAGGGGGTTGGCGGCACTGCCGTCATGGGTCACCAGAGCGCCCACGCCAGTGGTGTAGCGGTACAGGTCAGTCACCTTGCCAGGAGCAAAGATGGTGTTGCTGCGGTCGCTGCTCATGGAGCGCACGCTGGTCACGCCGGGGTGAGCATCAACCTGGGGCACGTAGCGCACGGTAGTGTCGCCAGCAGCAGCGTAACCGGAGTCCTGACCAGCCAGTCCGTTGGCGGTGGTTCCAGGAACGCGCTGATCCATCGCCTGGCTACCGAAGCCCACGACGCGCAGAGCGCCCAGGTTGGTGCCTACATGACCACCGAAGGTGGAACGGCGGTTGTTCCAGTCCTGATCGGTGTAGTTGGTGAAGGTATCGCCAGCCACGCCGATTTCAGCGTTGCCGACGCGGGTCGACACCGAAGCGCCATAGCCCACTTCATCGTAGAAACCAGCCGAGTTGTCGTCGTCTTTGTTCACGTCCATGTTGGCTTTGCCATCTTTAAAGCCAGGAGAAACGGCACGGAAGTCACCCTTAGCGCCCAGGTTGAAGAAGTTAGCTTCACCCGAAACCACAGCAGCGAACGAAGCTTCACGGCCAGCCAGACGGGCGGTGAAAGCGTCAGGCATGCTGGCAACGTAAGTGCCCTTCACGCCGTACAGCACATCGGTCGAATCGGGCTT
>NZ_CAMPFU010000001.1:0-5000 GCF_946848805.1 Deinococcus sp. Marseille-Q6407 | reverse complement strand
TGGAACCCAGTCAGCCGCCAGCGGCCCTGCTGCAGTCCAAAGGTCTGCGAGATGGACCAGCGCCACCGGGAGCCCCCGTAATGATTGACACGCAGCCAGCCCCGGCCAGCCTGCAAGCTGTCCAGGGGATCGCCCCAAGCGCCGCCGCATTGCCGGCACAGCAGCACGTCCGGGGCCGCCTGTGCCCAGAGGCGAAAGCCCGCAGGGGTGCCCCGCAACAGCAGCAGGATGCGGTCGCCCTGCTCACTGCGGGTGTCTTCCAGCGCCAGTACACGGTCCGGGCGGCCGTCGCCGTCCAGGTCTACTGCCTTGCCCTGAATGACCGAATATCCAGCCGGAACGAAAGGCGCCACCTGTGGGGACAAGGCCTGAGCCTGCGGAAACAGTGCTGCACCAGCCAGGAACAGCAGCCGAGCAAACAGATCAGATGGGCACTTCATGCAGCTCCTCTCCCCTCGCTCTGCCATTCCACTTTTCCCCGAGACAGTCAGCAGAGCCGCCGCCTTAGAGCGTCACGTGATAGGCGACCACCACCGGCACCAGAAACAGGGCGCCCAGGATAAAAGACAGCGCCAGGTTGTGCTCGTCGCGCAGCTCGCGGCGCAGGTAGGCCGAGATGCTTTCGTGACGGCGGCGCGACAGCACACCGAACACAGCCCAGACCCCCACGCTGAACAGGAACAGCGACAGGCCCACCGCCAGCCCCAGCCAGGCGAAAGCCTGGGACCAGGGCAGGTTGTGCAGCTGGCCCGGTGTTTCCACCATGCGGCTGAACAGCAGCGCGAAGCCCAGCGAGGCCCAGAAGAACACTGCGCCGATGGCGGCCGTCTGGCGGTCTTCGATTTCGGCCACCATTTCACGGAACGGCACGCCCAGCACCAGGCGGATAAACAGCACACTGAGCAGCAGCGTGGGCACCCAGACGGCCAGGTTCCAGCCGATTTCGGTCAGCAGCATCGAGAGAACATCGGTGGGGTTCATGAGACGTAGTGTAGCGGGCGCAGAGGCGGAGCCGGCCGGCCTTCACCCCTCTACCGGCTCAGCCCCCGTTGCTTATGCCTGCATGGCTTGCTTGCGGTTCATCCAGGCGGGCGGCTTGGGCGCGAAGCGGCCCAGAATGGTCTGCTGGTCGTAGGCGAGGTACGCATTGGCCCAGGCGAAAGTGTCGTTCAGAGCGCGGATGGCCGCCGGGCTGCCCATGTTGTGTTCCAGCTGGTACAGCACGAACTGCTCGGGCGTTTCCAGGCGCAGGTAGGTGGGCATCGGGCCGGCGTGTTCGTCCAGAATGCTCTGGAATTCGCCCACGGCGTCGGGGTCAGCGCTTTCCAGATCGATATTCACGTACATCACCTTGGGCACGTCCTCCAGCTGCTCGATACTGACGATTTCCTCGGCAATGGCGCGCAGGCCGCCGTCCTCGGCTTCCAGCTCCACAATCACCAGGCCCGGCGTATCGTTGACCAGCTTGTGTTCGATGCGGTCATAGGCGCGGGAAAAGGCCACCAGCTCGATCTGCCCAGATTCGTCGGCCAGGATGAAGCGGGCCATCATGCCGCCCGACTTGGTGGGTTTCTTCTGCACGCCCTCAATCATGCCGGCCAAGACTGCCTTGATGCGCTTGCCTTTGCGCGGCTGCACCTCGAACCAGCTGTCGAGGTCGGCAATGCGGCAGCTGGCCGCTTCACGCAGGCCTTCGTGCTGTTCCAGCGGGTGGCCGGAAATGTAAAGGCCCAGCGCCTCTTTCTCGGCGGCGAGGCGTTCCAGTTCGGTGAAAGGCTCCACGTCTGTCTTCAGCTCCGGCTCGGGCAGCACCGTCTCGGCGCCGAACAGCGAATCCATGCCGTTGCTGGCGTCCCGGGCCGCCTTGACCGCCCACTTGAGGGCGTCTTCCAGCGATTCGAGCAGCTGCCGGCGCTCGCCGAAAGCGTCGAAAGCGCCGGACTTGATCAGGCTTTCCAGGCCCTTGCGGTTACAGGTCTTGTTGTCGATGCGCGAGGCGAAATCGGCCAGCGAGTGATAAGCCCCACCGCGCTCGCGTTCTTCCAGAATACGCTGCACGGCGCTTTCGCCCAGGCCCTTGATGGCATAGAGCCCGAAATAGATTTCCTCGCCAGCCACCGCAAAGTCGGCGCTGGAGCGGTTGATGTCGGGCGGCAGCACCCGCACGTCCATCTTGTGGGCGTCCGAGACGTACTCGGCCACCTTGTCCGAGTCGCGGCGTTCCACTGTCAGCAGCGCGGCCATGAACTCCACCGGGTAGTTGGCCTTCAGCCAGGCGGTCTGGTAGGTGATGACCCCGTAAGCTGCCGAGTGCGACTTGTTGAAGCCGTAGTTGGCAAAGGCGTCTAGCAGGTCGAACAGTTTGTTGGCCTCGCTGTCCGGCA
This sequence comes from Deinococcus sp. Marseille-Q6407, assembly GCF_946848805.1. NCBI lineage: Bacteria > Thermotogati > Deinococcota > Deinococci > Deinococcales > Deinococcaceae > Deinococcus > Deinococcus sp. Marseille-Q6407. Next base: position 2,616 of record NZ_CAMPFU010000001.1, on the reverse strand, counting down.
CACCCCGTTTACCGGCGCCTTCCACGAACAGCACCCGCTGCTTTTGCATTTCGGCGGCAATCTTCTTGCCCATCGCGCGGCGCAGCAGGTCGGCCTCGCCCAGGCTGTAGCCGGCCACGTCGGACGCGATCTGCATGATCTGCTCCTGATACACCGGAATGCCGTAGGTTTCGCGCAGAATCGGTTCCAGCCACTTCTCGGCGGTGGGAAAATCCTCGTAGGTGACTTCCTCCTGGCCGTGGTGCCGGCGCACGTAGGTGGGGATGTTCTCCATTGGGCCGGGGCGGTAGAGCGCCGAGAGCGCGATGATGTCGGCCAAGCGGCGCGGGCGCAGGCGGCGGCTGGCGTCGGCAATGCCGGCCCCTTCCAGCTGAAAGACGCCCTTGGTGTCGCCGCGGCTCATCAGGTCGAAGGTCTTCTCGTCGTCGAAAGGGATGGTGTCGAAATCCATCTCCAGCCCTTTGGACTCGCGCAGGATGCGGCGGGCTTCGTCCAGGAACGACAGGGTCCGCAGGCCCAGGAAATCCATCTTGATCAGGCCGATGTCTTCCACCGACTTCATGTCGTACTGGCAGACGATGCCGCTGCCGGAAGTATCGCGCATCACCGGCACCAGATTGGTCAGTTCCTCGCGGCCGATCACCACTCCGGCGGCGTGCACCGAGGCATGGCGGGTCAGGCCTTCCAGGCGCTGCGCGAACTCGTAAGCGGTCTTGAGTTCCTCGTCGGCTTCCAGCATCTGGGCGATGTCGGGCACCGCCTCGCGGGCCTGCTCCAGCGAGTAGCTTTTGCCGAACTTGACCGGAATCAGCTTGGAGACCTTGTCCACCTTGCCGTATTCCACGCTCATCACGCGGGCCACGTCCTTGAGGCAGGCTTTGGACGACATGGTTCCGAAAGTGGCGATTTGGGCCACCTTGTCCTCACCGTACTTGCGCTGCACATACTCCACCACTTCCATGCGGCGGGCATCGTTGAAGTCGATATCGAAGTCGGGCATCGAAACGCGGTCGGGGTTAAGGAAGCGCTCGAACAGCAGGTCGAATTCCAGCGGGTCGAGGTTGGTGATGCGCATGGCGTAAGCCACCAGCGACCCTGCACCGGACCCACGGCCGGGGCCCACCGAGATGTTCTGGTCCTTGGCCCAGTTGATGTAATCGGCCACGATCAGGAAGTAGTCGGGGAACCCCATGTTGTTGATAACGCTCAGCTCGTACTCGGCGCGGCGCAGCACCGTCAGCGCGTGCCGCCAGTGCGCCCGGGTGGTTTCCTCGCTCAGCTCCTCGGTGCCGGGGTCAATGGCAGTGTCGCTGTCCTGTACGCTGGCCCGGCGGCAGTCCTCGTGGGCGTAGCCGGGCAGTTCGCCCGTTTCAGCCTGGGCTTCCATGCCACTCAGCGCCGGGTAAGGCGTGAACTTCTCGCCGGCCGCCTTGCCACGGGCTTCCCACTCGCTGCCCATAAAGGCCAGCAGGGTCAGCAGGTCTTCCAGCGAGCAGTCGGCGGCCTGACAGCCGGCCCGCGCGGTGATCCGGGCAGCGTCCGCCTCGCCCAGCTGCTCCAGCGAGCGCACGGCATAGTCGCGCAGCAGGCCCTCGGTGGCGTGCGCGGGGTAGCGTTTCATCATGCCGGCGTAGGTCTGCACCCGCATTTCCTCGGCCATGCTGCGGCCTTCGGGAATCGGCAACGCGGGCATCTGGTACACCCGCTTTTTGCCCACCGGCAATTCCACGTTGCAGAGGTCTGCGATGTTGGCAGAGTTGTCGAAGATTTCCTCGCCCCACTCGGCCACGGGCAGGGCCTGCTGCATCTCCTCCAGGCTTTTGACATAGAACTCGTCACAGGGGAACTTGAAGCGGTTCTCGTCGGCCAGGGTGGCCTTGGTCTGGATCGCCAGCAGGGTTTCGTGGGCGGTGGCGTCGTCTTTTTTCACGTAGTGGCCGTCGTTGGTCGCCACCATGCCGATGCCCAGTTCCTGCGCCCAGGCCTTGAGGACAGGGTTGTTGCGGTCCTGTTCCTTGAGGCCGTGGTTCTGAATCTCGATGTAGTAGTTCTCGCCGAACAGGTCGCGGTACCACAGCAACCGCTCCTTAGCGGCGTCCTCGCGGCCCATCAGCAGCAGCTGCTGCACCTCGGAGCCCAGGCAGCCGGAAAAAGCGATCACACCCTTGCTGTACTCCTGCAGCAGTTCGTGGTCGATACGCGGCTTGTAGTAGTAGCCTTCCGTGTAGCCGCGGCTGCTGAGGCGGCACAGGTTCTGGTAACCCTCGAAGTCGCGGGCCAGCAGGGTGAGGTGGTAGATGCCCTTTTCGCCGTCCTGACCGCGCGTGCGGTCGCGCCGGGTGCCGAAGCCAGGCACCACATACGCCTCGTAGCCCAGAATCGGCTTGACCCCTTCGGCCTGCGCGTAGTTGTAGAAATGCACCGCGCCGTGCATGTTGCCGTGGTCGGTCATCGCCAGGGCCGGGTCGCCGGGGCTGGTTTCCTTGGCCCACTTCAGCAGGTCCTTGAGCTTGGCGGCACCGTCCAGCAGCGAATACTGGGTGTGTTGGTGCAGGTGCGCGAACCGCTTGGGCGCGCAGCAGGAGCCGTCGGGGAGGTGGATGTGGGGGGCGGCGG